>JAYTLG010000377.1:0-3190 GCA_043729555.1 Cytophaga sp. | reverse complement strand
CACCGGTGCAGTGTATCAGATGTTTAGTCATGGTATCATTGCCGCGTTATTGTTCTTATTAGTAGGCGTATTGTACGACCGCACACACGACCGTATGATACCAAACTATCGCGGATTGATTTCTAAAATGCCAGCCTATTCTGTAATCGTTACCATTGCATTCTTTGCGTCTTTAGGTTTGCCGGGCATGTCGGGTTTCATTGCAGAAATATTAATCTTTATCGGAGCCTTTCAAGCAGCAGATATTACCGGAACCATACCTACCTGGATGCCTGTTGTAGCAACGCTTGGTTTGTTGTTATCGGCGGCCTATTATTTATGGACCTTACAACGCATGTTCTTTGGTAAGTTTTCAACCCACATGCACATCGACCATGCAGCATTAACGGATATTACGCTTTCTGAAAAAGCAGTTCTTTATTTCTTATCGGCCTTGATTATTTTATTTGGATTATTTCCAGCCTTGTTGTTAGATAAAATTGGTCCATCGATGGAAGCATGGTCTGGTTTTTTTATGAACATGAAATAGCATTTGAGATACAAACTTAAAACACCACACCGTGCACATCATTAATCACATACGTGAAAGTTTAACATATCTCATTCCAGAGGCATGGCTCTTATTGGGTTTGCTGGGGATCTTGTTTTTGGATATGTTCACTGTAACACGGAAAAATACCTATTTTACAGCAGTGGCTTTGATTGTGTTGGCCGTAATAGGTATTGATTTAGTGACTACTATTTTTGATCGCAATACCATACCCAATGTTGAATTTATGAATGGCATGTTGTTGCAAAACCCTGCCATCTTATTTAGTAAATTATTGCTCGTGATAAGTGCTGCAATTGCAGTTCTGTTTATACAAATATCTGCCTCATCGGCATGGTTGAGGGAAAGAGGAGAGACCTACATGTTGTTGTTCGCAATTGTGATGGGTTGTTTCTTTTTAGTTGCATCCATCAATTTATTTATGGTATTTCTTTCCTTGGAATTAATTTCTGTGCCTTCTTATTTATTAGTTGCATCTCGATTGGATAAAAAAAGTACAGAAGCAGGTATCAAGTATCTCTTGTATGGCGCCTATGCAAGCGGGGTTATGTTGTTTGGTATATCCTTGATGTATGGTTTAACAGCGGGCATGGATCTATTCTCCGACCGATGGATATTGGTGTTTACCATGGTACCTGTATTTTCAAAATGGATTGTATTGGGTTTGGTATTGGCAGCGTTATTTTTTAAAACATCTTTGTTTCCCTTTCACCCTTGGACACCCGATACATACCAAGGTGCAGGCTGGGGCGTTATAAATATTCTTTCAACCATTCCTAAAATTGCCGCATTTATATTCTTATTACGTTTGTCGACTTTGTTCGAAGGCATGCAATCGTACACCATATTATTGGCTTCGATTGTCGGTTTAAGCCTCTTGGTCGGCAATTTTTCTGCATTAATGCAAGATAACACACGTCGTTTAATGGCGTATTCTTCGATTGCACAAGGTGGTTTTATCGGTATGGCTTTACTTGGAGGAGGGGATTTAAGTCAACAAGCCTTGTTTTTCTACCTAATAATCTACCTGTTTAGTGTTCCTGTAGCCTTGTTTATATTGGATTATTTTGAGATAAGAAGTACGGGTGATTCTGTGAATAACTTTAATGGATTCGGTAAGAAGGAACCTCTGATGAGTCTTATCTTTGTTTTTGTAATGGCAACGCTTATTGGTTTGCCCCCAACAGCAGGTTTCTTTGCAAAACTATTCGTTTTTACGTCGGTTTGGCAACAATATGAAATCATTCATTCCCCGCTGTTGTTAGGACTTATTGGTATCGCACTTGTGGGAACAGTAGCATCTGTTTTCTATTATATGAAAGTTCCTTATTTCTTGTTTTTCAAGGAATTTGAAAACACAGTAATACTTACATCTAATCAGAAAAGTTCTCTCATTTTCGTACATTTAGTTATACTTCCCGTGATAGTCTTATTCTTCTATCCCGATTGGTTAATGGATTTGTTGAAAGTATTAGTAGCATACATTTAAATCTATCTTCTTATGAGCGATGCGATTAAGCACGAATGTGGTATAGCACTCATCAGGTTGCGTAAACCTTTTGCACACTACGTCGAAAAATACGGCACTCCATATTACGGCATTAATAAATTGTACACATTAATGGAGAAGCAATACAACAGAGGCCAAGACGGAGCCGGTATTGCAGTAATTAAATTAGATGTGCCGCAGGGTACGCGTTACATAAGCCGCTATCGATCGGTAGACCAACAGCCAGTCGCCGAAATTTTTGAGAAGGTTAATAAAAAATTCAGAAAAGCCATACGCGACAACAAAGATAAAATCAACGATGCACAGTGGTTGTTAGAAAACGTAGCCTTTACAGGTGAAGTTTTAATGGGCCATTTGCGTTATGGTACGCATGGTAAAAACGACATTGAAAATTGCCACCCTTTTTTACGTCAAAACAACTGGAGAAGTCGCAGTATGGTTGTGGCGGGTAACTTCAACATGACAAACGTGGATGAATTGTTTAACAAGTTGATTGAACTTGGTCAGCATCCAAAAGAAAAAGTAGATACAGTAACTGTGTTGGAAAAAATTGGTCACTTCTTAGATGAAGAAAATCAATTTTTATTCGAAAAACACAAAGATAAATTTTCAAATTCTCAGGTCTCCACAATCATCGAAAACGAATTGGATTTACAACGTGTATTAATGCGTTCATGTAAAGACTTTGATGGTGGTTATGCGATGATGGGTATTGCAGGTCACGGTTCGGCATTTGTAGCGCGCGACCCTGCAGGTATTCGTCCTGCATTTTATTATGCTGATGATGAAATTGTAATTGTTGCATCCGAGCGCCAAGCAATAAAAAGTGCTATGCCGCAAATTAGTTACGATGATATTAAAGAAGTGCAACCTGGTTTTGCATTAATTATTGATCGTGATGGAAACTACGAAGAGAAACAATTCATCGATCAATTACCTAAAAAATCATGCAGCTTCGAACGTATCTATTTTTCTCGAGGTTCGGATCCACAAATTTATCAAGAACGTAAACAACTTGGTAAAATTTTAACGCCACAAATTCTACAAGCAATCGATTACGATATAGCAAATACGGTGTTCTCGTATGTACCCAATACGGCTGAGACAAGTTTCTTAGGTATGATAGAAGG
>JAYTLG010000376.1:0-23636 GCA_043729555.1 Cytophaga sp. | reverse complement strand
CACTTAAGGCAGACAGGTGGTTGGTCGAAAAGACACAATCACGGCTATTGCAAACTATTACTTAATACCAAAAGCTTTTCTTACTTTATCTACAAAGTCTAATTTCTCCCAAGTAAATAATTCAACTTTCATTTTAACAACTTTACCGTCGTTACTTTTGAAAGACTTCTCTACGATTTCAGATTTACGACCCATGTGACCATAAGCTGCTGTTTCACTGTAAATAGGGTTACGAAGTTTCAAACGTTGTTCGATAGCGTATGGACGCATGTCAAATAATTTTTCTACGATGGTAGCAATCTCACCGTCAGTCTTTTTTACTTTAGCAGTGCCATAAGTGTTTACATAAATACCCATTGGTTTTGCAACACCAATTGCATAAGACACTTGAACCAACACTTCGTCGCATAAACCAGCAGCAACTAAATTTTTAGCTATGTGTCTTGTTGCATACGCAGCAGAGCGATCTACTTTAGATGGATCCTTTCCAGAGAATGCACCACCACCGTGAGCACCTTTACCACCATATGTATCAACAATAATTTTTCTACCTGTTAAACCTGTATCACCGTGGGGACCACCGATTACAAATTTACCTGTAGGGTTAATGTGATATTTAATTTTAACTTTTCCGTCAAAATATTTCTTGTATTTAGGATACTTGGCAGCGATGCGCGGAATAAGAATTGAAACGATATCCTTTTCAATTCTCTTATGCATTTTTTCTTCCGTTGCAAAATCATCGTGTTGTGTAGAGATAACAATTGTATCAATACGCACTGGACGATTATTGTCATCATATTCAAGCGTTACTTGAGACTTTGCATCTGGACGAAGGTATTTAATTTGTTTTCCTTCGCGGCGTAAACCTGCTAGTTCTTGCAATAGCTTGTGTGCTAAATCAAGAGCTAATGGCATGTAATCATTTGTTTCGTTGGTTGCATAACCAAACATCATACCTTGATCACCTGCACCTTGTTCAATTTTTTTCTTGCGATCTACTCCTTGATTGATATCTGCAGACTGCTCATGAATCGCAGAAAAGATACCACATGAGTTTGCTTCGAACATATACTCAGACTTCGTATAGCCAATTTTACGTATTACTCCACGCGTAATTTCTTGTACATCTAAATATGCTTTCGATTTTACTTCGCCAGCCAATACAACTTGACCCGTTGTTACCAATGTTTCACATGCAACTTTTGCATCTGGATCAAAAGCTAAAAAATTATCGATAAGTGCGTCAGAAATTTGATCTGCGATTTTATCTGGGTGACCTTCAGAAACTGATTCTGATGTAAATAAATAAGGCATATAAAATTATGTATGTTAATGAATGTTATTAGTAAACAATTATCAAAAATACAGTAAAAGTTTATCTTTTAGAAATAATTTTTTACACCGCTAAAAACCCAAACATAGCAGGTCTTTTGCCTATAACAAGTTCACCTTGCTTCCACTGGTCAATAGGCTTGGTTATAATTTGCTCTGTTTCACCCGTTAAATCTGCAGAAACCGTTAAAAGCGTGGTTTTATCACAAATAGCGATTATGTCTTCCAACATTTTATCGTTGCGATACGGCGTTTCGATAAACAGCTGTGTTTGCTTGGCACTTTTACTCAAGCGTTCCAATTCTTTAATTCGTTTCTTACGCTCCGCTCTATCTATTGGCAAATACCCATTAAAAGCAAAGGATTGTCCATTTAAACCCGACGCCATAATGGCTAATAAAATTGACGATGGACCAGGAAGCGGTACAACTTGTATGGCATGCTTATGAGCCCATGCAACAAGCAACGAACCCGGATCTGCAATTCCCGGACAACCAGCATCGCTTATGATTCCAATTTCAGATGGTGATTTTATTTGATTTATTTGCTCGATCAACTGTTGATCGGTTGTAGCCTTCGTTAATTCAAACAAAATATAATCTTCAACCGATACCTTGCCTCTTAATAATTTCCCTATGAAACGTCTTGTAGTACGTGCGTCTTCACAAAAAATAATACGTAATCCTAATAACGTTTCTTTTACAACTTCAGGAATATAGCGCTCTGCAGTGCCTTCCGATAACTCATTGGGTATTAAAAAAACTTTCTTAATTTTTGTATGTACGCTGGACATAGTAACGCGTTAGAAGTTTAATTGAATGGGTGCTTATTGAATAAATGATTCAATTAATGTAATCACTTCTGCTGGTTTTTCAGCATGAACAAAGTGACTTGCTCCATCAACTGTTTCAATTTTGAAAGAAGAAAAATGTTCTTGAATTAAAGTTGCATCCTTCTCTTCAATATACCCACTCAAACCTCCTCGAATAAATAATGTAGGAATGTCAATCTTCGCAGTCTCTGGCAAAGACTCTCCTATATTATCAATTTGGGCATTAATAACTGGTAAATTAATGCGCCATGCAAACTTTCCATCACTAGTGCGATACAGGCTCTTTAACAAAAACATGCGCACACCCATATCACCAACATAATTGCTAAGTATTGCATCCGCTTCATTCCTTGACTGGAGCGTATCTAAATGTATAGCTTCTAATCCGGATAAAATTGTTTCATGATGTCTGCCGTAAAAACGCGGTGAAATATCTACTACGACTAATTTTTCTGCGATACCCGGATAGTCTACAGCAAATCGCATAATTGTTTTGCCACCCATTGAATGTCCAATTAATATTGGATTTTCAATGGCATGCGTAACAATAAATTCATTCAGGTCAGCTGCCATATCCGCATAGGTATGACTTGAGTCGTGAGGTGATTGTCCGTGATTGCGAGCATCCAGCACATACACTTTGTATTTTAGCGCCAAATCTTTTGTTACGCTCATCCAATTATCTGACGAACCAAACAAACCATGTAAAATCACTAATGGTCTGCCTTCTCCACTTTCTCTATAAAATAATTTCATTGACTCTATTATTTTAATTCGCGCAGATATAATTGTATGGTATTTTCCAATCCATAATAAAGTGCATCGCAAACAAGCGCGTGCCCAATAGATACTTCATCTAAAAACGGAATTTCTTTTTTCAAATAATTCAAATTGAATAAATCTAAATCATGACCTGCATTTATACCTAGCCCCAATTGTTGCGCACGAGTTGCAGCTAAGATGTAATTCTTCACAGCATCAACTTTATTTGAAGCAAACAACGCCGCATACGGTTCGGTATACAACTCTACTCTGTCCGCCCCAGCAGTTGCCGCTGCTTCAACAAACTTCGGGTCTGGATCAACAAATACAGAAACCCTAATTCCAAGTTTTTTAAAATTCGCAATTGTTTCAGATAAAAATGTTTGATGTTTTATAGTGTCCCAGCCTGCATTGGATGTGATTGCATCAACAGCATCTGGTACCAGCGTTACTTGATGTGGCCTTACATCTTCTACTAATTTAATAAACGAAGCCTCTGGATTTCCTTCAATATTAAATTCCGTTTTAAGAACTTTTTTTAATTCATACACATCTTGATAACGGATATGTCTCTCATCTGGCCTAGGATGAACCGTGATACCTTCAGCACCAAATCGTTCACAATCTAAGGCGACCTTAATCACATCAGGATTATTACCCCCTCTAGCATTACGTATGGTAGCTATTTTATTAATATTTACACTTAATCGAGTCATGTGCTTGTAGTATGTACTAGTATTTATATTTTTGTCTTATAGTAACACACAAAAATACAAATTCATATGAGTTTAAAAGCAACAATTGAAGCAGATATTAAAAAAGCAATGTTAAGTCGTAATGCAGACGATTTAAGAGCTTTAAGAGCGCTTAAATCTATGATCTTACTTGGTGAAACAGAAAAAGGCGCTACTGGCGAACTTACTGCCGACCAAGAAGCGAAGATTTTAACAAAAGCTCATAAGCAACGTAAAGAATCTGCCGATATTTTTGCACAACAAGGCCGTAAAGACCTTGAAGACAAAGAGCTTCAAGAAATTGAAGTCATCGAACGTTATCTGCCAAAACAATTATCTACTGAAGAAATTGAAGCTGCCGTTAAAGTTATTGTTGAGAATGTTGGTGCAAAAAGCGCTGCTGATATGGGCAAAGTAATGGGTGTAGCATCAAAAGAGTTTGCTGGGAAAGCAGATGGGAAAGCAGTTTCAGAAGCTGTTAAAAAAGTTTTATCAACGCTTTAAAATTATTCCCTTGGAAATAATTGATATCATATTAATTCTCATACTTGGTTATGGTGGCTATAAGGGCTATCAAACAGGGCTCCTCATTCAATTTATAACTTTTATCGCTTTTATCCTTGCGATTATTGCCGCGTTCAATTTAGGGCAAATGGGTGTGACGAAACTAAATGAATGGTTTGATCTCAACAATAGCATCGTACCCGTTTTAAGTTTTATCCTAATATTTTTAGGTGTTTTAATTAGTATTGTGCTATTAGGCAAATTCTTAACATCTGTCTTACACCAAACATTATTGGGAAGCATAGATAAATATGCGGGTGCATTTGTCGGTATATTGAAGGCAGCATTTGGACTGGGTTGCATCTTATGGTTACTTGATAAATCAGGTTTAAAAATTCCACTTGAGTATACAGACGAATCATTTATATATACTTGGCTTACAGAATATTCCCCTAATGTTCTAAAGTTACTAAGCAAAATCATTCCTTTCGAAGATGTTCTAAAAAAAGTTGAGGAGCTAATTGATTGATAAGCGCTATTGTTAATAGTGATTATTGATACATTCTACACATGGTTTATTGGTAACTTTGTTTTAGATTGCACGTTAGTACTTGGACAATACGTATTCATTGATTTTATGGAGTTAATTATAAAAAAAGAAGGCGACTTTAAATTTGTTGAAGAAGGTGAAGGTGAAGTATTGCTTCTTCTTCATGGGTTGTTTGGCGCGTTAAGCAATTGGGAAAAATTAGTAGGCTATTTTAGCAAAAAATATCGTGTAATTATTCCCATGTTGCCTATTTATGAAATGCCGATTAAATCTGCTGGCTTAGAAGGTTTGGTATCGTTTGTGGAACGTTTTGTTGAATATAAAAAACTAGCAAATTTAAATTTAATTGGAAATTCGTTAGGAGGTCACGTTGGTCTACTATATGCTCTAAAAAATAAAACGAAAATCAAAAGTATTACCCTTACAGGTAGTTCTGGATTATTTGAAAATGCCATGGGCGGTTCCTTCCCTAAAAGAGGAAATTATGCTTATGTAAAAGAGCGTATTGAGCATACATTTTATTATCCCGAAACAGCAACGAACGATCTTGTAGACGAGGTATATCAAATCTGCAATAACATTCCTAAATGTATGCGCATTATAGCAATTGCAAAGTCTGCTCAACGACACAATATTGCAAGTGATTTACACAAAATCAACAAGCCTACATTACTCATTTGGGGTTTAAATGATACCATTACACCTGCATTGGTAGCGCATGAATTTAATTTATTAATAAAAGATTCTGAATTATATTATATCGATAAGTGTGGCCATGCGCCAATGATGGAACAACCTGAAAAATTCAATACAATATTTGAAAATTTCATAACCAAACACACAACTGCTCATGTTAGCTGAAGAACTTATCAATCAACGAATACCGCCATTAAAGCTGAATGACAGTAGTCAAACGGCTTTAAATTGGATGGAGGTGTTTCATTTAACACAGCTTGCTGTAGTTGACGAGCGTGTGTTTAAGGGGATTATAGATGAAGAGTCTATATTAGAAAGAAATGATTCCAATCTTCTTATCTCAGATTATCGACTGAGCTACCAAGATAGTTCTGTAAAAGCAAGTGCACATTATTATGATGTTATAAAATTAGCGAGTCAAAATAATTTAGAATTAATACCCGTTATTGGCAACACAAATGAATATTTAGGTGTCATTTCTGTCAATGAAACATCCGCAGCCATTGCTCAAATGTTTGCCAGTCAAGGCCCTGGAGGCATCATCGTTCTTGCTATGAAAGAACTCGACTACTCGTTGGCACAATTATCAAGACTTATCGAAGCCAACGATACAAAAATATTAAGTGTTTTTGTACACGATGATATTAAACAAGTTGGCTACATAAAAATAACCCTTAAATTAAACCGTGTTGATTTAACACGAGTAATTGCAACCTTGGAAAGATACGACTACCGTATTATTGCGCAATTCCAAGAAACCGATGTTGAAAATTCAGATCAAGATCGATTAGATATGCTTTTTAAATATTTGAACATTTAAAGATTATACTCTATGATTTTTGCACTACATGGTAGACCTTTTAAGGAAGACAATATTCCTTATGTTCAACATTTATTGAATCACCTGCAAAGAAAAAACATACAACTAATCATCAATGAGGCTTTCGTTGAATATTTAATTCAATGCAACATTACATTGCCTTCATCCTATTTAGTATTTAAAACAGTTTATGATTTAGATACGCCCAATCTTATGTTAAGTATTGGTGGCGATGGCACTTTACTTGAGTCCGCAACCTTTGTTGGAAGAAAAAACATCCCCCTAGTAGGTATTAATACAGGACGCTTAGGATTCCTTGCTACCACACCCCGCGAAGAAATTGAAAGCGTTATAGACGAATTAATTTCAGGGAGTTATTCGATTTCAAATCGTACACTTATCAAACTTTTATCCGAAGAATCATTATTTGGAGGGTTAAATTTTGCAATGAATGAATTTGCATTAACAAAACGCGACTCCTCATCTATGATTACAGTTCATACATATATTGATGGAGAATTTTTAAACTCGTATTGGGCAGATGGCTTAATCGTTGCTACCCCTACAGGATCTACAGGGTACTCTCTAAGTTGCGGCGGACCATTGGTGCACCCCAAAACTGAAAACTTTATCATTACCCCAATCAGTCCCCACAATCTAAACGTTCGACCAATGATTGTACCTGACAGTTCTATAATTTCGTTCGAAATCGAAGGTCGAAATCAAAACTTTCTAATATCCTTGGACTCAAGATCAGAAATTGTCTCATCGACTATAAAGCTGTCTTTAAAAAAGGAAGACTATCAAATTCAACTGGTTGAATTAAAAAACTACAATTATTATAAAACCTTGAGAAGTAAACTAAATTGGGGTTTAGATGCAAGAAATTGATTCAATTTCAATAAAAAAGTTCTATATTGATTTAATTTTAAGAAAACTTGACAGTTAATATTTTAAAAGTGCGCCTAATAGTTATTTCTTTATGAAACAATTTAAAACAGTATTGTTCGTTATTTTTCTGCTAACCATTGCATCTATTGAGAGTAATGCTCAACGAAGTTTTAAAAAATACAGATATTACAGCATCGGTGGTTGCTTGAATGCCATGAATTATGTAGGTGATTTAGATCCAGGTCCTAGCTTTCTAAGCCCTAGTATTCAGTTCACTCGCTACAACTTAGGCGTAACGGGTCTCTACCGTGTTAAGCCTAGAGTATCGTTAAGAGCCACGCTATCCTATGGTAGAATTAAAGGCGATGATGCTAAAAGTGCAGATTATCAACCTCAAAACGTAAACAGATTATATAGAAACCTTTCGTTTCGCAACCAAATTTATGAAGCAAAGTTTGATGTTGTAATTGATTTATTTGACAATAGAAGAAAGTACACCAAAAGACCTGATTATACACCCTATATGTTCATAGGCATATCGTATTTCTACCACAATCCCCAAGCACAGAATGCAAACGGCGACTGGATTAATTTAAAAGATCTACATACCGAAGGACAAGGTATGCAGGGCGGTCCAAAAAATTATTCAAGAAACCAACTAGCAATACCCATTGGACTTGGATTTAGATATAAATTATCAAAACAATGGGACCTAGCTTTTGATGTAGGATGGAGATTTACGCTTACCGATTACATTGATGACGTTGGTGGCGTATATTATGATAAAGAAAAATTAACTGCTACCTATGGCGATGAGGCACGTATGATGTCTGATAAATCCTATGCTGGCTACGTTAGCAATCCAGAAGTAGCAGCGAGTGTAGATAATTATTATGGTAGCGTAGGTTTAGATCCAACATATACTTATGCTGGTCACGCAATAGCAAATGATGGATGGTCTGGTGTAGGGCCTTCTCAAGGCGCAAATGGCTATGGTGGATCAGGCGCACAACGTGGTGATATAAAAGGTAAAAGGGACGTTTATGTCGTCGCAGGCTTTCACTTAACATACATATTTCCTGGGAAAGTAGTTTGCCCAAAATTTAGATAAAATGATTATTAAATTCTTTCAAAAGATAGGAGGAATCGTTCTTCCTATCTTTTTTGTTTTCAACACATTACAGGTATCTGCTCAAAAGCATGAAATAGGCTTGGGCTTAGGTGGGTCAAATTACTCCGGCGACATAGTTGGTTATTCTGACATTCGCAACCTTCGACCTGCAGGACAACTTTATTATAGATTCAACTTTAGTAAAAGTTCAGCTCTTAAGTTTGCAAGCAGTATTGGCATACTTACCGCTTCGGATAGTAAATATAATAATCCGATGGCTGAATATAGAAAAGCTAGTTTTTCGACCGTATACAATGACATAAACCTCATGTTTGAATATAATTTTCTAGATTTTGCATATACAGAAAAAAGCAACGGCAAACATTTTAGCCCCTATATTACAGCAGGCTTAGGTATTTTAAATTATCAGAGTACAATATCTGATTCTGAATATAAAGCAAATACCGTTGCACAGGCAACAATTCCGTTTGGGGGCGGATTTAAATATAGAACCAATGCACACGTAACATTTAGCTTTCAAATCATTGCAAATAAAACATTTACAGACGCTATAGATGGTTTATACAACCCTAACGACTATACCAAGTCAATCACCAATACCAAAACTACAGATTGGTATTACTATACAGGAGTTACTGTAGGTTATGTTTTCTGGAAAGTTATCTGCCCCTAATATCGGCACCATTTTAAAAAGGGTATTTTTATTAGTACCTTTGCCCTTCGTTAAAATTCATGGAATACCAAGAAAATATTGACTCATCTAAAATCCCAAATCATATTGCCATCATTATGGATGGTAATGGACGATGGGCTAAAAAACAAGGCCTCTTAAATCGCATTTTTGGTCACAAAAGTGCTATAACTTCGGTTAGAGAAACAACTGAAACATGTGCTGAACTTGGAGTCAAATATCTTACACTTTATGCCTTTTCAACCGAAAACTGGAACAGACCCCAAGCGGAAGTAAATGCATTAATGGAATTGTTGGTTTCAACAATCAAAAGCGAAACCCCTACGCTCAATAAAAACAATGTGCGATTAAAAGCCATTGGCGACATGAAAGCGCTACCCAATTCTTGTCAAAGAGAATTAAATGAAACAATAGAGAATACTAAAAATAATACAGGTCTCGTTTTAACGTTAGCATTAAGTTATAGTGGACGATGGGAAATTGTAGATGCCGTGAAGAAAATTTCCAGAGCTGTACTTGCAGGTGAAATAAGCCCTGAATCAATAACCGAAGAATCCTTTAGAGGTTATTTAGCAGATGCTTCTACTCCTGATCCTGAACTATTAATTAGGACAAGCGGCGAGTTTCGGATAAGTAATTTTCTGTTATGGCAAATTGCTTATACCGAAATACATATAACAGATGTGCTTTGGCCTGATTTTAGAAAAATAGATTTATACAACGCAATAATCGATTTTCAAAAACGTGAACGTCGTTTTGGAAAAATCAGTGAGCAACTGAATGATGCAAAAGCTTAAATGAGAAAGATTCTATACATTATTTTTTTAATTCACGTATTTACGTTCGTATCATATAGTCAAAATTTGCGCTATAGTGGTAAAAGAACATCAAATGTTGCAATTGATTATGAAAATCCACAAGAGTACTATCTTGGAGGCATCACTGTAACAGGTGTTCAATTTTTAGATCCTGAGGCCATCATTGCATTAACTGGCTTAAAGGTAGGCGACAAAATAACAATCCCTGGCGATGAAATCTCGAATGCAATAAAAAAATTGTGGGAACAAGGACTTATTGGGAATGTAGAAGTTGTCATTAGAAAGATTGAGGTCAAAAATGTTTACCTAGAATTTATCATTAGCGAACGACCTCGCTTAACAAAATTTGTTTTTGATGGAGCTACTAAATCAGAAAAAGAAGATTTAGAAGATAAAATCGATTTGGCTAGAGGTCGTATTGTAAATGACGCTTTAATTAAAAATACACGAAATAAAATTAAAGACTATTATCTTGAAAAAGGCTATGGATATGCAACTGTAGACATTATCCAAATCAAAGATACCATTCTCGAAAACAACATCATTCTTCAAGTTAATATTGATAAAAAAGAAAAAGTTAGAACTACCAAAGTAGAAATAACAGGCAACACAGAATTTGAAAGTTTTCTACTACTAAAAAAATTAAAGAAAACAAAAGGTAAAGGAATCATGAACTTATGGACTGGTTCGAAAATGATTACCAAAACATATGAAGCGGACAAAGCTGCCTTAGTTGCTTTCTATAATTCAAAAGGATTTAGAGATATGCATATTGTGAAAGACAGTATATCGGCTATCAAAGGATATGAAGTTCTTGTACAAATAGAAATTGAAGAAGGATCTAAATATTATTTCAGAAACATCACTTGGAAAGGAAATTATATTTATTCGAACAGACAATTAGAAGCAATATTAAACATCCACAAAGGTGACGTTTACAATAACGATTTATTACAACAGAAGCTTAGTTTCAACCCTGCAGGGCCTGATATTAGTTCACTTTATTTGGATAATGGATATTTATTTTTCAGCATCGATCCAGTGGAAATATTAATTGAAGGGGATTCCATTGATATTGAAATGCGTATTTATGAAGGTGACCAAGCAATCGTAGATCATATTGAAATTGCAGGCAATACCAAAACCCACGATCATGTAATTTTACGTGAAATACGCACATACCCTGGCGACAAATTTAGTCGTTCTGATTTAATCCGTACACAACGCGAACTTGCTGCATTAAACTATTTCGACAATGAAAATTTAGGTATGAATCCTGTTCCCAACCCTTCTACAGGAAAGGTTGATATTGGATATACAGTTGTAGAAAAACCAAACGATCAAGTCGAGCTCTCTGGAGGTTGGGGTGGTTTCTATGGTTTTGTAGGTACCATTGGTTTGGTATTCAATAACTTTTCTTTGCGCAACATCAAACATCCAAAAACTTGGAGCCCTCTACCATCAGGAGATGGGCAACGTCTTGCCTTTAGAATACAAGCAAACGGAAGAACATACCAAACCTATTCTATTTCATTTACAGAACCTTGGCTAGGTGGCAAAAAACCAACATCTTTATCCGTTAGTTTACAACATTCTGTTCAAAGTCAACTAGCTACCAGCCTAAGCGGAAAAAGTGTTAAAACAGGATCTCTACAAGTAAGTGGTATTACTGTTGGTATAGGCAAGCGTTTAAAGTGGCCAGATGATTTCTTTACAATCAATCACACGTTCTCTTTGTTAAGATATACGCTTAACAACTATCAAAGTGGTGCAAATCAAGCAATCATTGGATACAATACTGGATATTCAAATAACTTAGCATACAACATAACAATAGCTCGAAATAGCATCGACAATTTTCAATTTCCAACATCTGGAGCTAATATTGCGTGGAGTATGACCTTTACACCACCTTATTCATTCTTTGACAATGTCGATTATGAAAGTCCAACATTGGACGCTCAACAACGTTATAAGTGGTTGGAATATCAAAAATATGGTCTTGATATTTCTTGGTTTACCACACTTTGGCAAGACAGAGAAAAATCAAAACATAAAATTGTATTCAATGCACGTTTCCACGGAGGTATTATTGCTGCATACCAACCAGGTGTGGGTGTAGGACCATTCGAACGTTACATCATGGGTGGTGATGGTTTGTCAGGTTTCAACTTCTTACTCGGATCTGATATCATTGGCCTAAGAGGCTATCAAAACAACTCGATTAAACCAACGCCTTCTGGTGGGGTTGCATTTGATAAATTTGTTGCCGAAATTCGATATCCAATTTCAAATAGTCCATCCTTCTCTGTTTTTGTATTGGGTTTCTTTGAAGCAGGTAATACATGGGCGACTATTCAAGATGTGAATCCATTTAACGTATATCGTTCAGCAGGATTTGGTGCAAGAATATTTATGCCTGCCTTTGGTTTGATTGGTATCGATTGGGGTGTTCCATTTGACGAAGTTCCTGGATCGCCCAATCCTACGCACAAGCCACACGTTACCTTTACAATTGGTCAACAAATTCGTTAGATATATGAAAAATGTATGTTTGGCATTATTATTGACTTTGGTCTCAACATATTCGTGGGGGCAGAAGTTTGGATACATCGATTCTGAATATATTATCAGTAAAATGCCTGAATATAAACAGGCGCAAACTGAGTTGAACCAATTGTCCTTAAAATGGCAAAAAGAAATTGAAGAGACGCAGTCGAAAGTTGATAAACTTAAGCAAGAATATCAAGCAGAAGAAGTCTTATTAACGGAAGATATGCGGAAAGAACGTATGGACACCATCGCTTTACGTGAAAGTAAAGTAAGAGAGATGCAAAAAAACTACTTCGGTTTTAAAGGTATGTTGTACCTTAAACGACAAGAGTTGGTGAAGCCAGCTCAAGACAAATTATTCAAGGCAGTAGAAAAAGTTGCTAAAGAAAAAAACCTAGCAATTCTATTCGATAAGTCTGGCGAGCTAGTTATGGTCTATACAAACCCTGTGCATGATTATACGGACTATGTATTAGAAGAATTAGGACTCGGAGATAAAAATGATCAAGTACCAACAAATAAATAACTGCTTTTAAATAAATATCTATTACCATCATGAAAAATATACTATTATCAATCATCACAGGTGTTTTTGCAATTTGCTTAACGCTAAACGCCCAAGCGCAAATCCCGGTAAAAACAGAAACCCAAGTCCAAAAAATTGGGACTGCCAATGTTGAATTTATTATAAGCAATCTTCCTGAAGCAAAAAAAATGGAAGCTGATTTGATGGCTTATGAGAAACAATTAAGAGAACAACTTGAAAGTAAAGGTGCCGAATTCGAACGTAAACGTGACGAATACCAACGTGGTGTTCAGTCAGGTGTAATGCCTCCATCTGTTCTTGCTGATAAAGAAAAGGAATTAATGTCTATGCAACAATCTATTCAAGAATTTGAAAGAACTGCTCAAGAAGATTTAGAAAGCAAACAAATGAGTATGTTGGATCCAATTCTAACGAAAGTGCAAACAGCTATTGATAAAGTAGCAGCAGCTAATGATTTCACGTACATCATTAGTACGCACGTAGATTTTGGTGGTTCTGCTATTGTTCTTTATTCTAAATACAAAGAAACAAACGATATCTCTGCTTTGGTATTAAAAGAATTAGGTGTTGTACTTCCTGCACCTGGCACTACTACAGGAACTACAGGCACTACGAATACAACAACACCTGCTCCGGCGCCTACAAACACAGCAACGCCTACTACGCCAGCTAAATCAACAATATCGCCTAAATCAACTACGCCAGCTAAAAAATAAGTTTGTCTGATTGATTATATATATTAAAAAGTCCAGTCCTGATAGTTATCGGGACTGGACTTTTTAATATATTGAAAAATGAAAAAAACATCCATCGTACATGTTATTGCTCCGGCAGGTGTAGTTAACAAAACCAAGGTTCAAAGTGGAATTAAACACATTTCTAAATTTGGTTTAAAATGTATTACAGGAAAATCACTTTTCAAAAAAAATGGATCCTTAGCAGGTGTTGATACAGATCGTTTAGCTGATTTACAATCAGCGCTAAATGATACCAAAGCTACTGCTATATGGATGGCGCGCGGTGGATACGGCACTACACGTATCATCGATCAAATCAAATGGACTTCCTTTTTTAAAAAACCAACTTGGTTAATTGGCTTTAGTGATATCACTTCATTGCACATTCAACTTTCCAATTACAACATTCCAAGTATACACGGACCGATGATTGGACAAGCCTCAAATCCAGAACATGCCGTTGCCGTAAATCTTGTATCCTGCATTCTCAATAATGAATTTCCTGAATACCTACTTTATTCAGATAAGAACAATCGAAAAGGTAATAGCAAAGCTACAATTACGGGAGGCAATTTAACCCTTATTACCTCCACAATAGGGACGTCAACAGAAATCATCACAAAAAATAAAATTTTATTTATCGAAGAAATTGGTGAAGCAGCTTATCGCATCGATCGGATGTTGGTTCAACTAAAACGTGCCAATAAACTGAAAAAAATAAAAGGGTTAATCGTTGGGCACATGACCAACATTACGGATGAAAAAGAATTTGGAAAAACCGTAACTGAAATTATTATTGAGCATACAAAAGAATACACATTCCCTATATGTTTTCAATTTCCAGCAGGACATGAAGCACCCAACATGCCATTAATACTGGGCATGAAGAGCGAATTAATAATAACGGAAAAAGAAGTTCAGTTGCGATATTTATAGTTTTTCTCTATACAATACCTCTATTAAGGTCTGCCCCACAGCCTTGAGTGTGTTTTTATCAATCACTTCCATATTGTCATCATGCGTATGCCAATACGCACCAAAATAATTACCGTTGCTGTTTTCATATTCAATAATATCAATCATTGGAATCAATGCTAATTTATTGACATATGTATGGTCATCTGTTATAGGTTGGCTTTGTGTTGCAATGAAATGTTTTCCATAACCCAAACGTTCTGCTGCAGACCATACAGTATGTACAACAGATGGTGCATTCTGCATCGACACCCCTTCTTTTGCAAAGGTAGCATCCTTCGCACCAACCATGTCTAATAAAACACCATAGTACGCTGAATAATCTGTTTTATGCTTGTGCTTAGACCAATATTGCGAACCTAAACACCAACTATCTTCTTGATATTCGCCCGGATAAAACATTGGTTGTCCATAATCTTCCCCATCAAATAAAATAATATCAAAACCCACATCCGGTTTCTTTTCAGATGCATTTATAATACGTGCAAGCTCCATTAAAATACCAACACCGCTTGCACCATCATTTGCGCCATCAATCGGTTTTTTAGGATTTGTTACATCTTGATCTGCAAACGGACGTGTATCCCAATGTGCAGCCAATAAAATTCGTTTTGTAGCCTTATGATTATAGGACACAACAATATTTTTCAACTTCAATTCTGTTCCATCAAATGCTTTAGCCGTAAACTCCTGCCTTACTAACCAGCCACCTTCTTTCATAAAAAAGCGCGCTAAATATTCGCCACATTCTTGGTGTGCTTTTGTATTCGGCACCCTTGGACCAAATGCTACCTGATTGGCTACATATTTATACGCTGAATCTGAATTAAAATCAGGCGTAAAAATTGCAGCTAAAGGTTCAGCAACAATTGGTTTGTCGTTCGATTTAGGCTTTGAATCACACGCTACTACGGCCGCCACAAGGGCGAACCCAAAAACTATTTTTAAAATATTATTCTTCATATGCCCAGTCAATTCTGTGTTTCATGTCTTTAATAGTCAATCCTTGTTGCTTAAAATACGCACGTATCTGATCAACTTTGTCGTATTGTTTGTTGTCTTTGGCTTCTTTATATAAATCCAACAAACTATTGATTAATCCTTCCGCATCAATAGCAACCTCATCTACAAGGCCCAAAACATCATACACCAACGTGTGATAATTTGCTTTCATGCTTTCAAATGTTTCTTTTGAAAGTATCCCTGTTGACTTTTGTTGTAGATAAAATACGTTGATTTTTTTAATCAAGTTGAATAAGTTCGCTATCGCAATGGCGGTATTAAAATCATCCGACATGCCTTTATAACAGTCGGCAATAATTTTAGTTATCTCATCATTTAATGCTTGATCTTTTTCAACTACCTCTTCGCTGTAGGTAAGACTGTTCAACATCTTAAGACCATTCATTATTTTTCGATATGCCTTGTATGCTGCCTTTAAACCATCGTTCGAAAAGTCTAAGGTGCTTCTGTATTGTGCTTGCAAAATAAAGAAACGCACGGTCATTGGTGAATATCCTTGCTCTAACAATTCATGGCTGCCAGAGAACAATTCATTCAACGTAATAAAATTGCCCAATGACTTACCCATCTTTTGTCCGTTGATGGTAATCATATTGTTGTGCAACCAATACTTCGCAGGTTCTTTTTTATTGGCTGCAACTGATTGTGCTATTTCGCATTCGTGATGTGGAAACATCAAATCCATACCGCCACCATGTATGTCAAATGTTTCACCAAGATATTTTGTGCTCATGGCTGAACACTCTAGGTGCCAACCTGGAAAACCCTTACCCCAAGGCGAATCCCATTTCATAATATGTTCGGGCGAAGCTAATTTCCATAAAGCAAAATCTAAGGAGCTTTTCTTCGCGCTTTGTCCATCTAAACTACGTGTTCCGCTAACCAAATCTTCTAAAATACGGCCCGATAAATGTCCGTATTTATGATCGTTATTTGTAAATTTCTCAACGTCAAAATAAACCGACCCATCATTTTCATAAGCATATCCACTTGATAGAATTTCTTCTACCATTTTAATCTGTTCAGGAATGTGACCCGAAGCTGTAGGTTCAATACTTGGAGGCAATACATTTAATTTGCGTAACGCATCGTGATAATATTCTGTATAGCGTTGTACAATTTCCATTGGCTCAACTTTATCTAGCTTTGCCTTCTTAGCAATTTTATCTTCGCCTTCATCCGCATCGTGTTCTAAATGGCCAACATCTGTAATGTTGCGAACATAACGTACCTGATATTGTAGATGCTTTAGATATCTAAAAATAATATCGAAGGTTATGGCACTACGCGCGTGACCTAAGTGACCTTCACCATAAACGGTAGGCCCACATACATACATGCCTACAAACGGTGCTTGTATGGGTTCAAAAATTTCTTTTTTTCTTGAAAGTGTATTGTATACTACTAGTTTTTCAGAAGTCATTTTGATCAATATTATTTAAATCTATATCCAGCCATAATCGGAAAATGGTCTGTATAAGAAATTTCATTTTTCGTATTAAAATAAATTACATCCAAATTCGGATCGCAAAATTGTTGATCCAAGCGCAAGAACGGAATTTTTCCATTATAAGTAAATTCAAAACCGGAACCTTTTTCTTCAAAAGCGTTATCCAATTCACCATCTAATTTCTCATAGGTATAGCTATATGGTGGATCATTCAAATCACCACAAACAATAACCTTATAAGGTGATTCTTTAATATGACTCACAAGCTTGTCAACTTGTACGCTTCTATTAATGGTGCCCTTTTTATACTTAAGAAAAGCTTTCATTACTTCCGTTTTCGACTTGGCATTAAACTGACTTTCGGCTATCTGTGTATCATCAATGCTCATGGATTGAAGGTGCATGTTATATATTCGAGCTGTACCCTCAGGCAATTCAATATCCGCATAAATGGTTTGATTGTTTGATCCCTCTTGAAATACAACTTGCCCTTTCGATTTGATGGGGTACTTACTAAAGATAATCATTCCAAAGGTGCCGCCGGCATGGTTAGTATAGGTCGTGCTATAATAATAGTAGGGGTATTTTTTTTTAATTCGGTGTATGGTGTTGAATAGTGTATCCGAGGTCATGTTATAAAATTCTTGCAAACAAACGACATCCGCTTCCGAGTTTTTAATAAAATTCATAATCTTTCGCGTGGTAGAAAATGTTTCATCTGCAAACTGAGGGTACACGTTAAACAAGCGTACATTGTAGGACAACACAGAGACCTCTGCTTTTTTTGAGGAAGTGCTTGAAAATACTACTGTTCGCTGAACATATTTCCAATTCAAAACGAGTAAAAAGAGCGGAAGTAAAAAAAGAATATTCCTTTTAACAGCCCAATAAAGTAGGATTATGAGTAAGCCCAATAGTCCAAAAGGAATACCCAAACTGATAAAACCACTGTACCAAAATACCCGAGGAGAAATGTCGGGCATAAAATACAATACCAATGACAAAATTGTCAAAATTATAGGGCCTTTATATGTAGTTTGCTTATCCATTCAATACGATACGGGGAACAAATATAGGCATTGCGGGGATGGAATTGGCACCTCAAAATCAAAATATTGCGCATTTTCGAACATTGCATCTCGGAATTTTACATTTAGAAGTCCAAATGTGGATTATTTTGGAGGAATCTTGGATTCCACATTCAAATTACTTAATATTGCATTGTAGAATGAATTGAATACTGAAAAGAGGGGACTGTGTCCCCTCTTTTGTTTCTGTATCAATAAAGAATATGACAAAAGAAGAATTAGAAATACAAAAATACATAACATCGTTATTAGCGGAGAAACCTCAGCTATTCCTTGTGGATATTGTTTTTGGTGGTACTAATTTGCGAAAAAAAGTGCTTGTGATTCTTGATAAAGACACCGGTATTTTGATTGACGAATGTGGCGAATTTAGCCGTGCATTAGGCAATTTAATTGAAGAGAACAGTTTGTTTGGTGATGCCCCTTATATTTTAGAGGTTTCATCTCCAGGAATGGAAAGACCCCTATTGGTGACTAGACAATACAAAAGAAGAATAGGGAATAACCTAACCTTTCATTTAACCGATGGCTCTCAATTTGAAGCGGTGTTGCAAGAAGTAAGCGATGAAGGAGTGACAATATTGCCTGCAGCACCCAAAGTAAAAAAGAATAAAAAAGAAAAAGACGCGATTGTTGACGTGGCTGTAACGCCAATTAAACTTCGTTTCGCAGAAATAAAAAAGTGTAACCTAATTGTATCATTTAAATAAAATGGATACTTCAACTTTAATTGAATCGTTTGCGGAATTTGCAAAATTTAAAAGCATAGACCGCCCTACCATGATGAAGATCGTGGAAGATGTTTTTCGCACTATGATCCGTAAAAAATACGGAACAGATGACAATTTCAACGTTATTATCAACGTCGATAAAGGTGATCTTGAGATCTGGTGGATGAGAGAAATTGTTTCAGATGATTTTGCTGAAGACAGTTTTGATTACGATCCAAATCAACACATCTCTTTAACGGACGCTCATTTAATTGAGAAAGATTTTGAAGAAGGCGAAGAAGTTGCAACTGAAGTTAAATTAGAAGACTTCGGAAGAAGAATGGTGCAAACTGCACGTCAAACATTGATACAAAAAGTTAAGGACCTTGAAAAAGACAACCTTTTCCAAAAGTATAAAGAATTGGTTGGTGAAATTATCAATGGTGAAGTATATCAAGTGCTGAGCAAAGAAATTTTATTAATTGATGCAGATGGTAATGAATTAGCATTGCCTAAGTTTGAACAGATCCCTAAAGACCGTTTCCGTAAAGGCGACAACGTGCGTGCAATTGTACACCGTGTTGAAATGCACAACGGAAATCCAAAAATTGTTCTTTCTAGAACGTCTCCAAAATTCTTGGAACGTTTATTCGAATTAGAAGTGCCGGAAGTTTACGATGGCTTAATTTCTATTCGCAACATTGTACGTGAGCCAGGCGAACGTGCTAAAGTGGCAGTAGAATCTTACGATGATCGTATCGATCCAGTAGGTGCTTGCGTTGGTATGAAAGGTTCTCGTATTCATAGCATTGTGCGTGAATTAGAAAACGAAAATATTGATGTAATTAACTTTACAGACAACATGGACTTGTACATCGCTCGTGCATTAAGCCCTGCTAAAATCAGCAGTCTTAAAGTTGAAGCAGATCAAGGTCGTGCATCTGTTTACTTAAAGCCAGATCAAGTTTCACTTGCAATTGGCAAAGGTGGTCAAAACATTAAGCTAGCTAGTAAATTGGTTGGTTTAGAAATAGATGTATTCAGAGAGTTAACAGGTAATGAAGACAACGAAGATGTTGACTTGACAGAATTTGTTGATGAAATAGAAGACTGGGTATTGGAAGAATTAAAACGCATAGGTCTTGATACAGCGAAAAGTGTATTGGCACTTAGTGCAGAAGATCTTGTACGTCGTACGGAATTAGAAGAAGAGACTGTGGAAGACGTGCTTCAAATTCTTAGACAAGAATTTGAATAAAATATAATATTTGAACAAATAATTTATAAATGGCTGAAGAAAAAATGATGCGGCTAAGCCAAGTGGCAAGGAAGTTGAATGTCGGAACATCGACAATCATCGATCACCTTTCTGCTAAGGGCTATGAAATTGAGAACAACCCCAATGCCAAAATTACGATGGATATGTACACTATTCTTTCAAAAGAATATGAGTCATCTGCACAAGTAAAAAAGGAGGCAGAAGGCCTTACTATTGGCAAAAAGCACATGGGTGATGTTGTTATCGATGCCAATCAAGTAACTATTACTCCTGAGCATGAAGAGGAAGCACAGGTTCGTATCGTAAATAGCAATCCTGTTGCTGAAGTCATAGCTCCCGCTCAAGTGATTCCTTCAACACCTATCGTTGAAGAAGCTAAAGCACCGAACATTGAAGTTTCTGCACAAGATGATTCAAAATCGAACACGCTTCAAGGGCTAAAGGTCTTAGGCAAAATTGATTTAACTTCTTCCGAAAAAGAAGTTAAGAAGCCTATAAAAAAACAAGCAGAAAAAGGCAAGCCTACACCTCCAAAAGTAGAAAGCCCTAAAACAACTGAAGCTCCCAAGCAACCAAAACCGAAAGAAGAAGTTCCGAACGTTGCTGCTAAAAAAGCACCAGTTGAAAAGCCTGCTCCTACACCTGTTGTAGAAACACGCCCTGTAGTTCAAGAACCTGTTGAAATTGTTCAAGCACATGCAGACAAGCTTCAAGGCTTAACTGTATTGGGTAAAATTCAACTGCCAACTAAAAAGAAAGAGCCTACACGCGTAGCTTCTTCAGATGAAGTTGTAGATAAAAATAAAAACAAGCGTAAGCGTAAGCGTTTAAACGACGGCCCTAACAAACCTGCTGGTGCTCCTGGTGCAAATCCAAATGGACCAAGACCTGCTGGTGCTAGTGGACATCCGAATGGACCAAGACCTGCTGGTGCTCCTGGAAACAGACCTGGTGGACCGAATCGTCCTCCGCATCACGGTGGACCAAGACCTACGTTAACGAAAGCAAGCGAAAAAGGAGAAGTTACAGGAAAAGAAATCCAAGATAAAATCAAAGCTACGATGGCAAAATTGTCGGGTGGTGGATCTAAATCTGGACCTGTTAACAGAGCTAAGTATCGTAAAGATAAACGTTCGGCGATGGCTGATGCCGAAGAAGAACGTTTGATGGCTGAACAAGAAGATGCACAATCATTAAAAGTAGCTGAATTTATTTCTGCAAGTGATTTAGCATCATTAATGAATGTCAGCGTCAATGAAGTTATTTCAAAATGTATGGGAATGGGTATGTTTGTATCTATTAACCAACGTTTGGATGCAGAAGCAATCACCATCATTGCAGATGAGTTTGGATATGAAGTTAACTTCCAGACTACTGGTGAGGATGATGATGTTTCTAATGTAGAAGTTGATGATCCTGCATCATTAATGGATCGTGCACCGATTGTAACCATCATGGGTCACGTCGATCACGGTAAAACTTCCCTACTCGATTATATTCGTAAATCAAAAGTTGTAGCTGGCGAAGCAGGTGGTATCACACAGCACATTGGTGCTTACAATGTTGTTACCGATTCAGGCAAACCAATTACATTCTTAGATACACCGGGTCACGAAGCCTTTACGGCGATGCGTGCACGTGGTGCAAAAATCACAGATATTGTTATTATTGTTGTAGCTGCCGATGATTCGGTTATGCCACAAACAAAAGAAGCAATCAACCATGCGCGTGTAGCAGGTGTACCAATCATTATTGCAATCAATAAGGTTGATAAGCCGCATGCAAATCCAGATAAAATTAAAGAAGAACTTTCGAAAGAAAATATTTTAGTTGAAGACTGGGGTGGTAAATACCAATGCCAATTGATTTCTGCAAAAGCAGGAACAGGTATTAGTGAATTGCTTGATAAAGTATTGCTTGAAGCAGAGATGCTTGAATTGAAAGCAAACCCTGACAAACGTGCAGTTGGTGCGGTTATTGAAGCTTCGCTTGATAAAGGTAGAGGTTATGTAACCAACGTATTGGTTGAATCAGGTACACTTCGTGTTGGTGATATTATCTTAGCTGGTGCACACTACGGTCGTGTAAAAGCAATGGTTGACCACACAGGAAAAAAATTAAAAGAAGCAGGTCCTGCAATGCCTTTACAGGTATTGGGATTGAACGGTGCACCACAAGCGGGTGACAAGTTCCAGATTATGGAAACGGAACGTGAAGCGCGTGAGATTTGCTCTAAACGTGAGCAGTTATTACGTGAACAAAGTATCCGTACGAAGAAACATATTACACTGGATGAAATTGGTCGTCGTTTGGCCATCGGTAACTTCAAAGAATTAAACATCATCGTTAAAGCCGATGTGGATGGTTCAGTTGAAGCCCTATCGGATTCATTATTGAAATTATCTACTGAAGAAATTCAAATCCGTATCCTTCACAAAGGTGTCGGTCAGATTTCAGAATCGGACATCTTATTAGCGTCTGCATCAGATGCAATTATTGTTGCCTTCCAAGTACGTCCTTCTACAAGTGCACGTAAATTAGCAGAGCAAGAACAAATTGAAGTACGTCTGTACTCAATCATCTACGATGCAATCAATGAAGTTAAAGATGCAATGGAAGGTATGCTTGAACCGAAATTGGTTGAAGTAATCCATGGTACAGTTGATGTACGTGATGTATTCAAAATCACGAAGGTTGGTACAGTAGCTGGTTCTTATGTAACAGAAGGTTTCCTTAAACGTAATCACAGAGTTCGTTTGATTCGAGACGGTATTGTTATGTATACAGGATCTGTAAGTGCATTGAAACGATTTAAAGATGACGTTTCTGAAGTGAAAACAAACTACGAATGTGGTATCAGCTTAAAAGGCTTTAACGACATTGAAGTTGGTGATCAGATTGAAGCATTTGAAGAAAAAGAAGTTAAACGTACGCTGTAATAAGTAAAACGTTTTAAAATATAAATGGAGTCATACTAAAGTGTGACTCCATTTTTTTGACTATTGATTTTTATCTGCTAAAATTAATAGTCTTTTATTTATAGAAGAGTTGAATATACAGATCATATTAATAATTTGAATCCCATGAAATTAATATTATCAATTACATGCATTCTTGTAATTACACTATTGGTTGCATTCATTTTGCCCAATCAAAAAAAAATAACCTTCCAAGATTTAAACGAGCAAACCATTTGTGAGGCAAAAACATGCTTCAATATTGATCAATATGAATTTGAAGATCGATTTGGAAATTTCCCTGTACGTTTTAATTATCCATTATATGGTAGTTGTATTAATAAATCCATCAGCAGTATTGAACGTTCTTATACTGATACACACAATAGTCATAAGTCAATTTTTAGATATGATGAAAAACACAAATTATTGTTTCATGAATATCTTAATTACTGGTGTAATGGACATTTGTGGTGTTAAAAAATAGTCGTATTGCTCAAGTGGACATTTATGGTGGTGTTTAATTATACACTTTGTCATTTATCAAACTTT
>JAYTLG010000375.1:0-6368 GCA_043729555.1 Cytophaga sp. | reverse complement strand
TCTTCTATGGCAAATTTCAGCTACTATATCACGACGATTCCGATCAAAGATTTCAGTTCGATTGTCGACCAAAACAAAATCGTTGCCGGTGCCTTGATATTTGTAAAATGTAATATTCATTAGTAACGTAGTAGGTAATGGTAGTTTGGACACAGCTTATGCGTATATATATTCTTTGCCTTGCGGGCCTGTAATCGTAAGCCTTTTGCCAGTTACTGCTGGCTCAACACGACCAACAATTTTAGCTTCAATTTTAAATTTCTTAGCCAATTCAATCATACTCTCTGCGATTGAAGGGTCTGTATAAATTTCTAAACGGTGCCCCATATTAAATACTTTATACATCTCTTCCCAAGGCGTGTTGCTTTGTTCTTGAATCAATTTAAACAAAGGTGGCACGTCGAATAAATTATCTTTAATGATGTGCGTTGTTGCATCTGTAAAGTGCAACACCTTCGTTTGTCCGCCACCACTGCAATGCACAACACCATCTATACGACCTCTATATTGAACCAATATTTCTTTCATTAATGGTGCGTATGTTCTCGTAGGAGAAAGCACTAATTTGCCAGCATCCAAAGGCAAATTCGCATAGGCATCTGTAAGATTCATTTTGCCAGAATAAACCAAGTCTGCTGGTACATTTGGGTCAAAACTTTCGGGATACTTCGCTGCAAGGGTATTAATAAATACATCATGTCGAGCAGAAGTTAAACCATTACTTCCCATACCACCGTTGTATTCGGTTTCATAAGAAGCTTGTCCATCTGAAGCGAAACCTACAATTACATTGCCGGGCTTAATAAATTCGTTTGAAATGACATCTTGACGCTTCATGCGACAAGTTACCGTGCTATCAACGATTATGGTGCGAACTAAATCACCGACATCTGCTGTTTCGCCACCTGTGCTATATATGCCGATGCCATTATCTCGAAGCATTTGAAGTACTTCTTCTGTACCGTTAATGATAGCAGCAAGTACTTCCCCTGGTATAAGATTTTTATTTCTACCAATAGTTGAAGAAAGCACAATGTTATCTACAGCACCAACACAAATCAAGTCATCAATGTTCATGATAACAGCATCTTGTGCAATTCCTCTCCAAACCGACAGGTCTCCTGTTTCTTTCCAGTAGATATAAGCCAACGATGATTTAGTGCCCGCACCATCTGCATGCATAATATTGCAATATTCAGGGTCGCCCCCCAAGATATCCGGCACTATTTTGCAAAATGCTTTTGGGTATATACCTTTATCTATGGACTTTATGGCATTATGAACATCTTCTTTTTGAGAAGAAACGCCACGTTGCATGTATCTATCGCTACTATTACTCATGTCTACCTTTTGTTTGAATATGTAAAAATAAAAAAGTCTCCCGATTAATCGGGAGACTTTTTAAACAATGTTTGAAAATAATTATTTGCCAGACTTAATTTCGAGTTCGTCGCTAAAGTGGTTTAACACTTTAAACGTTGTACGACGGTTTGCCTGGTGATCATCTTCTGTTTTGGCATTTTTGGTTGCCGGGTCATCTTCACCATAACCTTTAGCAGTTATCCTGTCTTTTGTAATACCATGAGCTACGATGTAATCTACTGCAGCTTGAGCTCGTTTTTGAGAAAGTGCACGGTTATATTCTGCAGATCCACGCTCATCCGTGTGAGAACCCAGTTCGATATTGATTTCAGGGTTTGCTTGCATCAACTCAACAATTACGTCAAGTTCTTTTGCCGCATCATCTCTTATGTTCCACTTATCGTAATCGTAAAGTATGTTACGTACTATAACGATGCGTTCCTTTTTAACTAGGATAACTTCTGCTGTTTTTTTGAATTCATTGTCACCAACGGCAAGTTTTGCAAATGGAATGCTTTCAATCTTAAATGGGGTCCACTCCTCTTTAATATGAGAGAAGTATTTGTCCATATGAGAAACTAAGAAATAGTTTTTATCAGGCTCAACTTTAAATGTAAACTTGCCATTTTCATCTGCAATAGTTCTTTGTATTGTGTCTCCCTTTTCATCAAGTAAATACACAGCAGCTCCTGGTAAAATATACTTCGGATTTGCCTTTGATTTTCCAAACGAAGACCCATCAACTAAATAAGTAGCCGTTCTGTTGTAATAATTATTTTTAACTAAATAAATATCATCATCTCCTTTTGCGCCATTATTTACACGGTTAGAAGTGAAGTATCCGTCTAAGCTGTCTTTCCAAACCAAGCCAAAATCATCGTAACTTGTATTGATTGGCTGCCCCATGTTTTGAATGGACATTTTACCAGCTTCTTTTTTGATATAGAAAATATCCAATGAGCCCAATGAAGGGTGCCCGTCAGAAGAGAAGTAGAATGTGCCGTTAGCAGCAATACTTGGATACATATCATTGCCGCGTGTATTGATGGGTGCTCCAACATTAACAGCGTTTGACCATCCACCGTTTTCATCCAATGTAGCTTTGTAAATATCAATGTTACCTAAGGCTGCGTCGTTTTCTCTGTTTGAAGCGAAATACAATGTCTTTTCATCCAATGATAAAGCCGGACATGCGTTCCATGCTTTTTCGTCATTTATTTTAAGTATTTCAGCTTCGCCCCATGTACCGTCTGCTTGCAATACAGATTTGAACAATTGTACATCTTGAGGACCTTTTTTAGAGCCTGTGTTTCCTCTAGCAAAAATCATCGTTTTGCCGTCTTTTGTAAATATACATGATGCTTCGTGTGCGCCATCTGTATTGATTGTTTTTGGCAATGGCATTGTTTGGCCTGCCGTATCATCCGAACCATCAAAAATGAATTCGTAAATATTTGTAAAGCCTGTACCCGTTGCAGCATGCATTTTTTCTGCATCTCGAGAGGTTGTGAAATACAATTTATCTTTAAAGAAGTATGGGGCATACTCCGCTTCAGACGTGTTTAACATAGACACGTTTTTAACTTCGAAATAATTTTTCTCATCCACAATAGCTTGTAGAGCTGCCAAATTTTCAAGTTCCTTCTTCGCTCTATTGATTAAATCAAAGTTAGACCCGTTTTTAATGTACTGTTTATACTGAGCTGCAGCGCCTTCATAATTTCCCACAGACTTTAACGCATTACCATAAAAGAAGTGTGCTTCTTCGTCTTTCACGCCTGCATCAATCGCTTTTTTGTAAAAAGGCTCTGCATCTTGAATGCGATTGGAGCGTCGGTAACACTCTGCAATACGATAATTACATTGCGCAGGATCACCACCTTCGGCTAATGACTGTGTGTAATTTTCAATAGCATGCTGAAATTCAGCTTGCTTGTATTGAACTTCTGCTTCTGCAAAATACTTTGCACTTTTGGGGGTACATGATGCAAAAATTGCAATACCCAAGATAAAAATTGCCTTAATGAACCTAGTCATGAATGTTATTCTGATAAGTATGTACTGGACCTAATTGATTTATTAAAGCAATTTAAGCTATTTTTTATATTAAAATGCAACTTTCTAATAGAAAAATAATAAACGGCTTTAATCTTACGTTCAAAATGAACGTTTTGAAATGCCTAAACGCACACAAAATAGCGATTTAGCCACGTATCTTTTGCTGGTTTTAGCCACGCATTTTGATACGTATCCATCGATGTAATTGTGTTATCAAATACCTGACTATCAACATCAAGAGTGCCCATCTCGATTGATTTAGGCACAGCAGTTGCACGCATGGATTCGACATTATTGTTCGCCCAAACATAGACAATCAAACGATTCATTAAATCGATATTTATTTTCGATTCAATACTTTTAATTACTTGTACAGACTTGTCAATTGAGCACCCACTTGGGGCATGATGTGCTTCATCGACACCAATAATGATGAAATGCTTGTGTTGAATTGAAAAGGATGCTTTCAAATCAACGCCATGTGCTTGCCATGTATTGGTAAAATATTCCAATTCTGTTGAAATAAGCGTGCACTGCTCTGGGGTCAACGGTTTTTCAGATGCGTAAATCCAAACCTTTGACTTATTTGATAATTGATTGAAGGGTATATACATAATTTACAAACCTTGAGATTGAGCAATTAGTTCGGCTAAGTCATACACTTTTACAGCATGCTCTTGTTCTTTGTTTTTAACACCATCAGAAAGCATTGTCATACAAAACGGGCAACCTGATGCAATAATCTTAGCTCCCGTCTGTAGAGCTTCTTCTGTGCGCTCTACATTAATATCTTTATTTCCTTTTTCAGGTTCTTTAAACATTTGTGCGCCACCAGCACCACAACACAAACCCGTAGTTTTGCAACGCTTCATTTCTACTAAATCGGCATCTAATAATTCTAGCACTTTACGTGGCGCTTCATAAATATTGTTTGCTCTGCCTAAGTAACAAGAATCGTGATAGGTAATCTTTTGACCTTTAAACGAGCCTCCTTCCGTCATCTTAATTTTCCCTTCATCAATAAACTCTTGTAACAACTGCGAGTGATGTATGACTTCGTATTTGCCACCCAATTCAGGATATTCATTTTTCAAGGTATTAAAACAATGTGGACATGCCGTCACTATTTTTTGAATTCCGTAGCCGTTCAGTACTTCAATGTTGGCCATTGCCTGCATTTGAAACAAGAACTCATTCCCTGCGCGCTTAGCGGGGTCGCCTGTGCAAGCCTCTTCGGTGCCAAGCACAGCAAAATTTACATCTAAATGATTTAATATTTTAGTAAATGCAATCGTCACCGATTTCACACGTTCATCAAACGAGCCCGCACAACCAACCCAAAAAACTATTTCAGGGCTTTTGCCTTGCGCTTTCAATTCTGCTACTGTAGGTACTTTATATTCCATGTCTTTCTATGATTAAGGCTTTATGCCAAAGGATTAAAGCTGGTGCATTCTTGTTAATTGTGTTCGAATCTGATTTGAGCATTTTATAGTATTAGCCCTTCAATTTGTCGGCCCAATTAAATCGATCTGCGGGAGAGAATTTCCATGGTGCCATGTTGTTTTCAATATTCGACAACATAGAATTCCAAGAAGCTGGTGCTTGAGATTCTTCCATTAATTTAAATCTTCTCAATTGAACAATAATACTAACAGGATCAATGGCCACTGGACATGCTTCAACACAAGCGTTGCATGTGGTGCATGCTAATATTTCTTCATCACTTATATAACTTCCAAGCAAACTCTTACCATCGTCATATGCATCGCCGTGTTGCTTAATATTCTTGCCTACCTCTTCTAAGCGGTCGCGGGTATCCATCATAATCTTCCGCGGACTTAAAGCCTTGCCTGTAATACTAGCTGGGCATTGTTGTGTACATCGACCACATTCGGTACAGCTATAGGCATCCAATAAATTTTTCCAAGATAAATCGCGAACATCTTTTGCACCGAATCTTCCAGGTGCTGCATTCGCAGCTGATTCTTCGACAGGTAGATTTAACATCAACTTAACTTCCTTCGTAACCTCATGCATGTTTGTTAATTGTCCGGCAGGGCTAAGCTTTGCATAGTATGTATTGATGAATGCCATGAAGATGTGCAAATGTTTTGAATTGAAGAATACATAGTTAGCAAAAAACATAACCCCAATAATATGGAACCACCAAGCGACACGCTCGGCTACAATTAAAAACGATGCAGAATAGGATGTAAAAAAACCTTTCAATAATGAGCTGAAAAAGAACGTGCCTGTAGCGAAGTAATGGGGCTCACCCATGTCTTGCAAGACTTGATCGATTGCATTCATTTTTAAAAATGCTGCCATCAACATAATTTCAAAAATCAATATCAAGTTGGCATCTAATGAAGGCCACTTTGTCATTTCTTTTCCAGAGAAACGTTTTATGTGGACAAAATTTCTTCGCACGAAGAAAATTGCACAAGCAATAAGAACAGTTACAGCGAAGAACTCGAAGATGTTAATCATGATTGGATAAAAACTTCCAAGTACACCAGCAAATATCCTATGTGTTCCGAATAGCCCGTCGATAATGATTTCAAGCATTTCCATATTTACAATTAAAAAACCAACATACACAAAGAAGTGTAGCATAGCAGGCAAGGGCTTTTTAAACATTTTCTTTTGTCCGAGTGCCATTAGCGTCATGTTTTTCAATCTTGCTAATTTATTATCGCTGCGATCTTCATCTCGTCCCAATAAAATATTCTTTCGGATTCTATTGATACTCAAATATATTCCTGCGCCTGCAGCAGAAAGTAATAATGTGAACGCAATTTGGGCAACCATATTCATAAATTTATATTTAATTAAATATTGAATCTTATTTGCAAATAAACAAAAAAATTAGGTACATTTGCACTCCTAATAATCGGAGGTGATGTAGCTCAGTCGGTAGAGCAAAGGACTGAAAATCCTTGTGT
>JAYTLG010000374.1:0-10985 GCA_043729555.1 Cytophaga sp. | reverse complement strand
TGCATTGGTCAAAGAAAATCCAGTGATATAAGAAGTAGCAGCGGGACTTAAACCGATTGCTCCCGTAATAGCGGACGTTGGATTATTGTTAATCGCAGTCTTTGCCAAGAGCACATAATTTGCAGCAGACCTCAAATTAACCACAGCTAATGTTGCAGAGGTGCTGCCTGTTGTAAAGCTCCAATGTATTTGTGAGGCCAATGCAATTCCTGTAGCATCTTTTACAGCTGTAGTAACTGTTGCATGGTACGTTGTATTCGCCAACAATAGAGCCGTTGGATGAAACGTTGCTGTTGTTCCTGTGTACGTAATTGTACCAGGTATTTGAGTAGTGCCACTTTCTAATGTAAATGAATTTGGAGTAAGTGTTGATGCATTCATGGGTTTACTGAATGTTATGCCAATGGAATTGTTAAGGGGTACACCTGTAGCATTGTTTGCTATATTAGTAGACATAGCTGTTGGTGGACTTGTTGAAGTTGTTGGTGCAGGGTCGTTTTTATCTTTTTTGCAACTCGCCATTAAAAAGATCGATCCTATTGCAAAGCATACGAATAAAGTTGAATATTTCATTTGGGTAGATTTAGTTTCCGCAAGGGCGGACCAGTATGGAGTTGTTTCCACGAAGACAAGGTATATATGTAAAATGCGTTTCACTTACACATTTGTAGTTATTCCTTACACTATTGCCACTTATGCTGTTTAAAGCCTTTTTAAGAGGCATGAAAAATTTATATCCAACATAAAAGATGGAATAAGTTAATACTATTTTTATTTATTTTAGTTAGGCCGGCATTACATTTTCAATTCTTATGAGCGTTCAATATGGTTTCTGAATATTATCCTCAGTTCATTTTACACACAATCAGCTTGAGCACAATGGTGACAGTCGAAGCGAAGATTCCTGCGATTCAAAAGTGGTAAAATAAAACAAGCGGAGGATAAATTCGGAACATTTCACAATTAAAAATTCCGAATCATTTATTTGTATTTTATCCCTTTTATGTTCATCGATTCGGCAAATCGGATCAATCTATTCACGTGACTAAAAACAAAACCAATTATATTTATCGAAAACTCCCCAGTACCTTAACTACTTAACATCATCAACATGGGTAACAATAAATCTATTGACCCAAACAGCAACGCCCAAATCAATAAAGACCTGTCCATCAAAGCTCACGTATCAAAATACTTTACAATAAGTTTACTGCTGATTGTTATAAATATTTTTTTATTCAACTTAATGTTTCCTGAAAATTTGTAAAGTATTTGAATTTTAAAATGGCAATCTGGTTGTTCGGAGTCTCCATTCCTTTCATGAGTTTTGTTCTCGCTTATGGCTTCAATTTTATTCCATATAGAAACTTCAGCAATTCTGAACGCTATTTAAGAACACCGTTGATTACGATTTGTGCTATTGAAACATTCTCGATGTCGCTATCGCTTTTTACGCACTCAATGGGCTTAGCCTTGGTAAAAAAATAGAATATCTATAGTTAAGAATTATTTGACATTCCAAATAATTTCTATTAACTCGACAACGCGCTCCAAAACAAGTCCGACACGACAAACCTGCCAATAAGAAAATGTAGTAAGAATATCACATTTCAATCATCAATGCACCACCACAAAGCGTTTCGTAGCGATTGATTTTCCATCGATGAAGAAATTATATACATATTCTCCCGATTGAAATTCTCCACTACTTATTTTTACAGTTCCCGATACATTTTCAATAACATCTATTTCTTTTAATAACTGTCCGTTTGTTTTATAAATCCGAATAACAGCTTGCTTACAGTCCATTGGCTTCTCAAATACAATCGTGGTTTCAGAATTAAACGGATTCGGATAATTTGAAAGTTGATTATTGCCTGAGTTGTCAACGCCCGATATTGTTGCAGTTGAAACAAGAGGGATAAATCTCCAGCGCTGGCTATTTGTATTGTTAGCGGTACTACTTATGGCTGAAACAACTGTATTAAATACGCCCATTTCTAAACGTTTACCGATAGCACACTGAGGTTCTAATTCATAGATACCACCACCCATGTCAATGAGTTTCCATAATTGATTGGCGCCTCCATTGCTCGTATATGTTTCAACTTTTGCACCATTGGCATTGCTTGCACCCGACACATCCAATCGCTTACCAATAGCATGTTGTGGCTCTAGTTCATACATGCCATTTCCTTTATCAATGAACAACCAACGCTGACTTGCATTCGTATTGTCCGTACTGATGTTTACCAAACCTTGATTCCCTGTAGCCGCTCCAGCCACATCCAATCGTTGACCAAGGGCATGTTGTGGTTCAAGTTTGTATACACCCGCAACAAATGGCGTAGATAATATAAAGTTTGCGGTAAGGGTTGTATTGTTAGCTGGTGTACTAATAGTATGCGCGCGTGCACCACCATCCGACCACGAAGAGAATATGTATACCAAACCACCCATTGTTTGAGATTGTGGTGCTTCAATTTCTCTTTGAATATTGCGAGCACCTTCAAAGGTAGAAGGTGCTGTGACGACACTCCCATCCAGTTTTACCGTTAACCCTGCAGGACTTGTTACTAATGTTGTAATAGAAGTGTATGGATTTATTTCTACAAACACGGTATTGCTTGCACCGTCAGCATCCCGTACTGTCAAGTATATTCGAAATAACACATGCGGCGATGTTTCCATTTGGGTAGGTATGGTAAACGTTCCCGATGTGCTACCATTTGTAGGCTCTAATGCAGGATGGGTATGTGTAGGTGTGTCGTAATGATATAAATCAATCTTCCATGTGAATGCACTCGCAGGCAATGTACCGTCTTCCGCATCTGTTCCTGTGCCAGAAAATGTAATCACATCACCGCCGGAATATTTAGTACCAACTACGGGAGTTGTAATTGTAGCAACTGGCAATACATTGTTCAGGACAGTAAGTGTTGCTTCCGTACTTGTAACTCCACCTTCTGAATTTGTTACGACGACTTTAAATTTATCTCCATCATCCGTCAACGATGTAGTTGCAATCGAATAACTTGTCGATGTAGCGCCAGTTATGTTGACACCATTTCGTTGCCATTGATAGGTAGGTGCAGGATTTCCTGAAGATAACACAACAAATGTAACGGGTTCAGTTACCGAAACAGTTTTATTAGCCGGTTGTACAGCAATTACAGGAATACCATTGCCTGTAAAATTCACTTTCCATACTACGCCATTTGTGCTGGAAGTATTTGCAGCATCAGAACCACCAGCAATGCCACCTCTTGCAATAAAATAAAGTGTGCCATCACTGGAAACGGCTACATCTAAAGGCCTATTTATTCCTGTTGCAAATGTTGCTACCGCACCGGTAGTTGGGTCAAACGTTTTCAACCAACCATTACAATAGTCGCCGAAAAAATACTTTCCGATATAGGTTGCTGGAAAGTTAACTGTTGTTGGATTATAAAATTGCCCGGCCGTTATAGAGCAACCAGTACTGTGATTATATGCATATACGGGATCTTGGTAATTAGCAGGAGGTGTTTGGGTTGTTCGCATACCTTCTATGCCAGGCCAACCATAATTTTTTCCAGCAGCAATCTCATTAATTTCTTCTGCATTACTCGCACCAACATCATTTACAAAAACCTTGCCTGTACCAGGTTGTATAGAAAGTCTGAAAGGATTGCGAAAGCCTAAAGCCCATATCGCTCTATTTTTACCCGTAGCAGAAGTGTAAAAAGGGTTGTCTGTTGGTATGCTACCATCCGTATTGATACGAAGCACTTTACCTTTCAACGTCGTTAGTGATTGCGAATTTGATGTAACCGCATTTTCACCTATAGAAATATACAATTGCCCATTTTTTATTCCAAGGCCTCCACCATTGTGATAACCTACCGGACCAAGCGGATCAATATCAATCAATACCACTTCACTTGCAGCAACTACTACATCACCATTGGCGGTGAAACGGCTCACTCTATTATTACTTTCTGTGCTACCAGAAGCCTTGAATGTATAATATGCGTATAGATAATTATTGGTGCTAAAATTAGGGTCTAGTAATACTTTTAATAATCCTCGCTCATTCCAATTATCTACATTCGAAATAACAGCGAATGGGCTTGCAAGCAATACGCCATTTTTAATAATGCGTATCGTTCCATTTTTTTCAGCTACAAATACGCGGCCGTCTGGCGCTACATCTATACCTACTGGATCAAGACCTGTTGCTACCTGAACACCTGCAAAATTAATTGGAAATGTTTGCGCGAAGAGCACCGTTGGTTGAACAAAAAGAAGCGATATAAAAAGATATAAAATCTTAGTATATGAAATGAAATACGAAATTGGAAATACTTTTTTCATATAGGTATTTTTTATGTTTAAATGTTCATTGTTATATAGGTAGCAATACGCGAAACGTTGTGCCATGATTTACGACACTATCGACTTCAATACTACCGCCCAAAGCATCGACTTGCTTTTTTATTAAATGTAAACCCAAACCCTTGCCTTCTACATGTGAATGAAATCGTTTGTAAAATCCAAAAATTTTATCTTTAATTTTTCCTAAATCTACACCAATACCATCATCTGAAAATTCAATACACAACAAGCCCGAACCCTGCAGATAATTTCTAATTGAAATTAATGGAGCTTTATCGTGCTTGCTATATTTCACTGCATTAGACAATAGATTGTATAAAATATGGTGAATATAACTTTTGATGGAATGCACAATTGGATATTTTGAAAAATCACATTCGATGATTGCTTTCGATTGTTCAATTTCATTTTTTAATAAAAACTGAACCATATCAAATTTTGCATTCAAATCAACGGACGTCATCACCGATTTTTGGTCGCTTACCGCCAATACATTATTGAGATCTTTAATAACCGTATCAAGATGATTTTCCGATTTAGTTATGTGAGCAACTACTTCAGCTACTGCTTCTGGATTGTGTTGTATCTGATTAAAAATTGAAATCAATCTAAGCATCGTTACAATTGGCGCACGTAAATTGTTCGAGACAATATAGGAGTATTGATTTAACTGTTCGTTTTGTTGTATCAACTCTTTATTGGCTAATTCGAGACGTGTTTCATATTCTTTGCGCTCTGTATGATTATTGCCTATTAACGAAACACCAACCAATTCAGCATTTCGATATACAGGCTGCAACATGATTTCTAAAAAAAAAGGTTTACCCTCATAAACATACTCTCGTGTATAGGTAACGATTTCACCTTGTAATACTTTTTGAAAATTCGCATTAAAACCAGCTCTATACTCTTCTTTCAAATACGTACCAAAACGCATACCGACTTGAATAAACTTGCCGAACAAAAAAATATTTTTATCATACGCTGCTTTATTGTACCAAATAAATTTACTGTCTTTATCATACAAGGAAATGATTTGTGAAGACCCTTCAAATAAGACCGACAGTTTTTGCTCACTCTCCAAGGCTTGCATGCTTGCAAGTTTTTGAATGGATGTTTCTCTACAAACAAAATAAGCGAAAGTAACCTCTCCATCTTCATTTTTAATGGCAGAAACATGATTCAAATAATATCTAACCGCGCCACTTACTTCTCCATTTGTTTCATATACGATGGTCTCTCCTGTTTCAAAAACTTTTTTCAATACCTCAACTAACTTGGCATTCATAGATGCAGGTGTTAGTTGAAGTATATTTACACCCCTATTGGAGTCTAACGTTTCTACAAGCTGGCCTGGCGAGTGTACTACAACAATATTATAGTCAGCATCTACTTGCAAAATAATATCTGGCGAACATTCCAAAAGAAGTTTATACGTGTTTATTTGCGTATTTCTTTTCAGAAATGCAACCTTTTCTTTTAATCTCCCGATTTCTTTCTGTAAGTCTTCAATATTGGAATCCATATTAAATACGTCTCGTTCCAAATCAAAGATAGAGAATTATTTGGCCTTATAGATACCCCACATACATTCATGTAGAATTGGCTCTAAATAAGGCATTTTACACATTAGAACTTTATTTTAAAATATTCTTATGCATGCATTTCAAGTTTTTGAAATATCGATAACATGTTAGATTTGTTTTCACACTAGTTCTAAAAACTGTCAATAAGACTCTTTAAGGCATTCTACTGCACCAACGTGATATACATTTTAATTAAAAGTAAGTATCTTACACATTACTGAACTATCTAAAACTTTGTTAATATGATTTTTAAGAAGAATCCAATAACTAAATTCTTCCTTTCATGCTTGTGCATACTAGCAGCAAGTATATATACGCATGCACAAAACCGCGTAACGCTTACTGACGACACCCTAAATCATTCTATTAGAAGTGCCTCTATGGAGGTATTTGAAGACACAAACAATAGCTGTACTTCTGTAGAAAATTTGGAAACAAAAACATTCAAACCTGAAGATTTTTGTTTTTTTTCTTCTCCAAATCCTTCCTCTACGTATTGGGGCAGATTCTTACTTACGGACAACTCCTCCATTAACAATCACTGGTTCTTTATCTCTTACAACTACAGCATTGATTCTTTAGACATTTTTGCTTACAAAAAATCGGAGCTGCTTTTTCATAAACAATATCGTTTCAATAGTCCTGACTCGACTACTCAAGAAATACGACACAAACATTTTACGGTTGATTTTCCAATCCTCAAAAATGATACGGTGCTTGTATATATAAAATTGAAAAATAAAAATGCAACACAATACGACTTTTCCCTTATAGAACATAAAACTCTTTTTTCGAAAAGTGTTTTTGAATTTTACCTCTTCGGAATTTTTTATGGGGGCTTGATGATGATGGCATTTTATCATCTAAGCCTGTATTTTAGTTTGCGCGACAAGGCCTATATTTATTATTCCATCTACATTCTGTTCCAAGCACTTTATATGAGCTATAGAGATTCTACCGCTCTTGTAAATCTTTTTGCACAAACACCATGGCTCATTGAATATACGTTAAATACCTTATTCTTCCTTTTGTCTATTTCTGCCTTATTATATGGAAGATCCTTTCTACTGCTTAAAGATTTCAAATGGATTAACATTGCAATCATTACATATGCCACCTTACGCATCTTAGGTGTCTTTTTATTTAATAACTACCCACTCTTATTGATGTGGCTTGACGTACTCGTTCCTATAATGATTTTTATATTTTCAATTTTTTCACGTGTTAAAAAAAACAAAACAGCAAACTTATTCATTATTAGTTTTTTTGTTGTAAGTGTCGGCTATCTTACAAATGCATTATGGCACAACAACATCATTGACTGTACCACAGATGTATTTTATTCGCTTTATTATGCTATTATCATTCAAACGTTGCTGCTTGCAATTGCCAATACGTATCGATTAAACAAACTGAAAATTGACATTCTGAAGAAAAAAATGTTAGAGGATACTGTTATTCAAAACATGCTCATGATTAAAAATCAAGAAGAACTGATTAAAGAAAAAACAGACGACCTCGACATGTTGTTGTACAGAGCTTCACACGATATTAAAGGTCCGTTAAAATCCATCGACGGACTGTGTAATCTTGGTTTGCAAGACAATACAAACAAAAATATTTATTTTGAAAAAGTTCATTTAGTTTCGAAAAGACTGCAAAATATATTAAACTCTCTTTTACAGATTGCCGAACACAACCGTTCCCGAATTAACATGGAACGGATCAATATACATGATTTAATTCAAGAGTGTATTCAAGAAAATTTAGCAGCGTATCCAGACATAAAAAGAATATCATTTGACATACGCATCGCTAAACACGCCACCATTCAATCCGAACGATTCACACTACTTTCTGTTGTTCAAAACATTATTGAAAATGCGATTAAATACATGGATAAATCAAAATCCCAAAATACTGTCGTAATCACATTCGAAGAAACAGAAAATCAACACATATTGAAGATAGAAGATAATGGCATTGGCATTAACGAAAAATATCTTGAAGATATTTTTCAAATGTTTTATCGCGCAAACAATGTAAACCCAGGCGGCGTTGGGCTTGGGCTCTATATTGTAAAACAACACATTGATCGATTAAACGGACAAATAGAAATTGTTTCTAAAGAACAAGTATTTACCCGCTTCACAATCTGCGTCCCCAGATAAATACATTCCACAATCCATTTAAACCAAACAGCCAATGTCACCAGCGGAAACTTTTTACATCTGCATTGCAATCGCACTTGCCATTTTTATTATTCCCTGTCTTATTGTAGGCGATGGTATTGCTTTATTGATTGTTATTTTCCCAGCCGTACTCGCAGAAAATATTACAGGTGAAACAGGTCTTGACTTTGGTCGAAAATCACCGGTCTATTTACTTTTATTTTGGATATTTGTGTTGTCGCAAGTAGTACTCATTGCAAGTGTTTTATTTGGAATTTATTGCCTGTTCTGGGGATACCCAATTGCTATTGATAATACAGGCAGTGCTACTTTACTTGATACCGACATTGCATTTTCACAACTATTAAATAAAATTTTATTAGTGATAGAAGTATACTTCACGTTAATGTTTATTTACTATTCATTTAAACACAAAGAAGCTTTTAAACAGCTTAAAAAATCTGCGTACATATTCAATCGAATTTTACCCTTGTTTATTTTCCCTTTAACATTTACATACTTAATAGCAACAGGCATATACCTAAGTTCCTATCCTTCCGAAGATTTAGGCCGCGTCCCTCGCATTGCGGGCTATATAACTGCAGCATACTTCACGTACGCACTAGGCAAAACGATATTCATTTATTCAAGAAATTTTCGACATGGAATTTCAGGATTTACATTTACACAAGCATTACAACTTATTGTTTCAATCGGATTTAATATCAGTTATCTACATTTCTTCTATCAAATTTATTCTATGATTAAAAATTAAATTATACCGTAACAAAACAAGTTCTTAATAAGAACAATGGATTACCCCTTCAAAAACATGCCTGCAAAAATCAAGAAAAGGGTCCGTATGACAACACATTATAAACATGCCACACGCATACAAGACTAAACAATATCAATTGATTTTTTTTGCTGGCCAACAAAGTACCCATATTAGCAACAGCTAAACAAAGCATAATCGGCATCAATGTAAATGTTAGGCGGTAAGCATAATATCCTAGAAAAATAAAAAAGATGGAAAAACAAATTAAATTTAGCACAAGCAAGTTTACATCTAAGCTAGACACAACCGAACTGCGATGATACAGCCTGAATACATAAACGATTATAACCAAGCCGATAAAAAATAGCAGCTTATACACCGTAGGAATAAAGAGTGTAATATTATAATATACCGCAGCAAACAATTCCGTTGGCGATACTAATAATGCATCAAGCATCCATACAATTTGTCGATACCGCACAACTTCGTGATTGTAATATTCAACCCCATTCATCTTTAAAAAAAAGATCCACACAAATGTAGGTACAATAAATAGTAGTCCAGCCTTAACAAAAAAGGCAATTGTATGAACTGTCAATAAAGTCTTCGATTTGTAATGCAAATACACAAGATATAACATACACGCGACAAACAGAATCAAAAAACTACCATAAATCAACATGCCAATACCCAATAAAAAACATATTGTATAAAGCATCTTCATGGATTGCTCGCGTATAAATTTCAAACAGATATACACACTTAACAAGGGCATTAAAAATGCAAACATTTGCTGATGAGCTGTCCAGAAAAACGCTTTTGTCATAAAGTTTGAAGCAATAAATACGGACAACATAAGCACCGCTAAATACGAAATTTTCCCATCAGTAACTTTTAGGGCTATCTTTTCAAATAAATAAAGTGCTAGCAATAGAATTGTAAAGTTCAAGAATACATATGCGATATAAATGCTTTTATTTAAACTTAATGTAAATACACTTTCAAAAATAGTACTGATATAATAGATGCCATAGCCCACAAACGAAGCAGTTACAACATACAATGGACGATTTTGTCTTACATAATTTTTTCGCATCAAAGCCGATGGATAAATTGCACTTTCTAAAAATTCAGTCGCATCACAATTCCGAATAAAACCGGCAGATGAATTTAACGGAATGTATTCCCCACAAAAATTTGTATCACTAGTTGGTTTGGGTGAAAATAAAAAGCAGAGATTTAATAAAATAATTAGAATAGAAAAGTGCAATAAACGTTTCATATACTATATACGTTTTGTTTTAATTGTCATTTACCAATTAGTAAATGGTGAATGAATTAGAAAGGAATTGAAATACTTTACATCACCCGTAACTTCTGTCGCTACCCAATCAGGCTTTGAAAATAGTTGATCAACATGTTCAAGTTCCAATTCGGCCACAATTAAGCCTGCATTTTCTCCTTCAAAGACATCAACCTCCCAAATATTTCCATCCACAGAAATTTCATAGCGCTTCTTTTCAATTGTCTTCGTTGTGAAATTTGAAAGTAACGCGACGGCTTCTACCTTGGATATTTCATATTCATATTCAGTTCGCGACAAACCATCAGCGCTACTTTTACCTTTAATGGTAATAAAACCTTTATCGTCAGTAGCGCGCACACGTATTGTCTTGTCGGCATCGCTGTGCAAATACCCTTGAATAAAATAATTCGGATTAGGTTTTGCCAACGTTTCCCACTTATCTCTACGCACTAAAAATTTACGTTCAATCTCTACTCCCATTTTTTTACATTTAATCAGAAAGGGTTAGGATCATTCAATCCTAACCCTTTCATTTATGTTTGTAATTTTACACCTTACTTAAAATGCACTCAACCTTACAGCAGTTTTTTAATAATATCATCTGTAGTAATACCTTCTGCTTCCGCTTTAAAATTGCGTACAATTCTATGGCGTAATACAGGAAGTGCTACTGCTTGAACATCTTCTATATCGGGCGAATATTTACCACTTAAGATTGCGCTACACTTAGCTGCAATGATCAAATTTTGAGATGCTCTCGGACCAGA
>JAYTLG010000373.1:0-5560 GCA_043729555.1 Cytophaga sp. | reverse complement strand
GGTATCCAATAATAATTACCATGAATCGCAGGATATAGATGCAAACCTTTAGAACCTTTTAAGGTATCCGTTGAATAATTAATTGTAGCGCCAACCGTTAAATCCCAATGTTCTTCAATAAGTTTATAGGTTGGTTTTATCATCATTAAAAATCGATTAATCGTTGATGAATCTACCCGATTCGCATTGGATAACATTGCTTCCGTAGTCACACTTCTTGATTTGTTAATTGTAACAGTTGCTAGACCTTTCCACAATAATTCTAATTCGGTTGCTTTACGTTTCGTTGTTAAATAATACACATCAAAGCCTGTGCTATAAGTAAACTTATCACCTACTTTTATTTTAGTGGTATTAATACCTGCATGAAACAACTGATAGGTTTGCTTGATAGAATCTTTCTGGTTAATAGAGTCCACTTGAGGTAATCCATAATACTTATAACGATCGTTGCTATACGACATCTGTCCATTCCAAGTATTCATCTTACCGTATTTACTGCCAAAAACTTCAATCAAGTCATGGCCATTACCAGAGTTTATTAATGAACCGTTAGCAGAAGAGAAATGCTTATAATGTGCACCATACGAACTGGTTTTACTACGTTTGTTTGTTAGATACACTTCACCTAAAAAACTTCCGTAATTACCTACACCTATTTTGGCGTAATGCGGTAATATGGCTTGAATAGAATCTGTAGGCATCGTTGGTATCTTCACCTTCGCATCAAACCGTGGTGGATTAATGGAATAATCCTTCGTATCATATACTTGAGGGTTAGATTCTGGAACAGGCTGTACATCCATATTCTGTTCAAAGAACCGATTCGCAGGTACCAAATCTAATTTTGCTTTATCTTCTGTTGTAAAAACGACAGGTGGTATTATACCATCCGTCTGAGCAAATAATGAGATAGAAGCATGTACGAATACCAACACGAGTAACGTTTTCAATTTATTCATTACCTTCCTCCTTCGCATTTTTAGTTGCATCCATTTTATTTAATTCTTCAAGGCGAGCTTGTGCTTGTTTTTTAATATCTGCATTCGGCGATTTTTCAATAATAGAAGCAAGCGTTTCTTTTGCTTGAAATAAATCATTCGTAGCTATAAAATTTTCTGCTATTAATAAGAATGATCTCCCCAACCACACGTCATAAGAGCTAAAGGTATTGTTAAAATCATACAAGGTTTCAATAGACTGCTTGTATTGTTTTTTATCGTATTGAATTTTAGCTAATAAGTATTGCGCTTCAGCAGCGCTGACATCTTTCGCACCATTCAAACATCCCAAGAAATAATCTTGTGCCGAATCAAAATCTTTTTTCTCATAGGAGACTTTACCTTTATATAACTGTGCTTTATTCGATGCATCTGGAGTTGCAGATCCGTGTCCAATGATCTTATCCGCATAAACATCACACGAATCCAATTGATTTACATCGTAATAGGCAGCCATTAAACCCGACCATGAAGCAGCTTTTTCTTTATTACTAGATGCCAACTGTTGTAGTTCTGAATAATATTTAATTGAATTTGAAAAATCGTTTTGTAAATACGCAATATCCGCCAATCGTTGTAATGACTTTTTATAATACTGATTTTTATAAGTTAAAATTTCAGCATACAACATTTTAGACTTATCATACTCTTTAGTTCTGTAATACGAATCAGCCAAATAAAACTTGGCTTCTTCAATATTTGCATGATTGGGGTATTGCTGAATAAATGCATTGAAGGCTGGTATTGCTGCCGCATATTTCTGTGAACTATACAAAGACTGCGCACTTCTAAATTCAACTTCTTTCAAATCTTGACCATCCGGATTCGCTTCTTTATATTGAGCCAATACCGGCGCAAAATCATCCGACTTATCTTGAATACTTAATATTTCTTGCGTACTCAATAGGGAGCTATATGCATTTTTACTTGTTGAATACTCCGTTAGTACACGCTTATGGTCTGCTAAGGCTTTATCGTATTGTTTCAAGTTAAAATAGGAAACAGCTCTTTTTTGCAATGCCAATGGTTTAATTCCATTTATATCTTCTTGCTTATTAATAATTTTAGAATACCCTTCAATAGCCATCTCATACTTACTAGCTTCAAGATCTAATTGAGAACGCTGCATTAACGCATTATCAAAATAAGGCGAATTTGGATATTTATTCGTCAATGAAGCATACAAAGAATATGCTTCAGTATTTTTATTCGTCAAATAACTTATCGTTGCTTTTTGAAATAAAATATAATCCTCATCTTCAGAACGTTCCGCCAAAGCTAAATCGTAATATTTAATAGCTTCAGGAAAACGTCTTGTTACAAAATACAAATCAGCCAATCTCAATTCCGCGTCGCGATAATAAATATCACCTTTACCTTTTTTGTCCGATTGTAGTGTAATGTATTTTACAAATTGATGCGTAGCTTCATTCCATTGTTTTTGATAATAATATGCATAACCCAATCCGTAATACGATTTAATGACATTTGGATTTTCTAAAGGGCTTCCTTTGTCAATAGCAACAGTATAAGCTTTTACAGCCTCTTCATATCTTTTCTCTAAAGAATAACATTCGCCTTTCCAATAAAATGAATTGATATAAACTGTTTTATCAAAATTATATTTAGAAGACTTATCTAGAACAATCAGTGCACCTGCATAATCTTTTTTATTCATCAGCTCAACAGCCTTATAATAAGCAATACGTTGGTACGTTGTATTGATTCTTGAATTTTGGTATTTTAAATTTTCTATATAGATTAAGGCTTCATCAAAATTTCTAGAGCCTAAATACGATTCCCCTAACAACTCAGAAGCTTCTTGTACATGAAAACTTTTAGGATAGGTTTCTAAAAACTTTTTCAAACGTGTTGTGGCATCGGTAAAACGACCTAAATCGGCCGCTAACTTTGCATATAAAAACATCGATTCTTCCGTAATTGGTGCACTAAAGGAGGTTCTTTGGGCCAATTCAAAAGCCAAGATTGCCGATGGTTTATTATTCGACTTTAAATAACTTAAGCCCAAAATATACGCAGATGATTGACCTAAAGAGTCTTTATCATTTGCGATAGATGTCAACATTTCAACTGCTTGTTTATAATCAGTGGACTTATAACATGAAAACCCTATACGGTATTTCATGTCTGGCGATAAACTTTTCGTTCCTGTCGCCGTTAAATAATCTTTAAATAATGGTGTTGCCTTATTAAAATCTTCTTTAAAAAAATAAGCATCTGCTAAGATTAATTTTACATCATTTGTATTAGGTCCTGCAGATTTATCATTGATGACACGTTCGGCGTAAGGAATCAACTCGTCGTACTTGCCTTGTCTATAATACACATTTGCAATCAACACTGCCACCAACGGCTTATATTCATTACTTTCAGATGCTTTGTTTAAATCATTCAAAGCTGCATCGTATTCACCATTCTTGAACTCCATATAACCTGCATAATAATTAGCTGCAGGCGTATACCTATGACGTTTGGTTTTACACTTATTGAATTTTTCTAATGCGGTTGCAAAATCTTTCTTTGTAAAAGAAGAATAACCCGATTTGAAATTATAATCATTCAATTCATCACTTGTCAATTTTGACTCGTCGACTTTTGCAAAATACTCTATCGCCTTATCGTATTTTTTATTGTTGTAAAAATAATTCCCTAAATCGTATCCAATACGTCCTGTTTTAATATGGTCTGGGTACTTCGTTGCAAAATCATTAAACAAATATTCTGCATCATCATTAAACAAATACAAGGCGCATAGAGCTACATAATACTCCGACTCCACCGCTTTCATGTCGGCTGGGTATTCGGATATGTATTGTTGAAAAATCTGTTTAGCAGCAACATATTTTTCCTTGTCAAACAATTCCATCCCATCATAATACTTCCGATCAAAAGCATTGTGGGTTTCTGTATTCTGTGCATACACAAAAACCTCTTGTGTAAGTACAAAGAATAGTAAAAAGATTTTTTTCATCATAATATGAATATTATTAATACTAAACGCATATATGAACCTATTTCTTATGCGAGATTAATTTAATGTTTAATGAAGTAGTTTATACAAGAGCTCTTTCAATATAAAGCCGTCGGATACGTTTACTACGGTATACCCTTTCACCATTTTATCTGCTTCACGTATAGCGCTAACAGAGTTAATGCATTTATTTACATCGTAAATTCTTGATGCATTGATGTATTCTTTAACAAAAAACGGATGTACGCCGACAACCTTGGCCAAGCTCGCTTCATTTTTATCCGTTGCTGCATGAATTGCTAATAATTTCAAATAATAAGTAAACAAACTCGACAAAACCATCACAATCGGATTCGCTTTTGGATTCGCTTCAAAATGATTCACAATCTTATTCGACTTAATGATATCCCGAACCCCGATTGACTTTTGAAGTTCAAATACATTGTATTCTTTACTAACGCCAACGTATTTTTCAATTAAATCTTCTGTGATTAAAATGGACGAATCTTTCACATTGATGAGCAGCTTGTCAATCTCATTTGCCATACGAGAAAGGTCTACACCAATAGATTCGGCCAACAGAACAACAGCCTTTGGGTCTATTTTATAATTTTTATCGCGTACGTACGCATTGATCCACTCCGGAAGTTTGTTATCATATATTTTTGATGATTCAACAAAAACAGAATGCTTGATTAAGTGTTTCGCAATTTTTTTTCTTGCATCGAGCTTTTTATATTTATGGCAAAAAACTAAAATTGTGGTTGGAAGTGGATTCTCAAGATACGCCATTAAAATTTTCTCTGTCGTATCTTTCGTAAGGTCAGAAATATCTTGTGCTTCTTTAATCATAACCACCTGACGTTCGGAGAACATTGGGTATTTACGCGCATTCTGCAAAATATTAGACACGTTGGTATCCTTACCGTACAATATAGTTTGATTAAATCCTCTTTCAGATTCGGGCAAACAATTGTTTTCGATATAACCAGAAATTAAATCGATAAAATAGGGCTCTTCTCCTTGTAAAAAATATACAGGAGCGTATTTACCATCTTTAAGATCTTTCAGTACTTTATCTGGAGCAACACTCGATTCAGCCATAATACCAAAATTACTAAGCTTTAAGCTGAAACTAAACCTTTGTGAATAACTACTTGAAATTTCTGCTTTTGAGGATATAACGTATATTTGCATCCTTAATAAACACCTAATTCGTGAAAAACTTTGTTGAAGAGCTAAAATGGAGGGGCATGTTACACGACAGCATGCCTGGTACTGAGGAATATCTATTAAAAAATCAAACAGTTGCGTATGTAGGTTTTGACCCAACGGCAGCCTCGCTAACCATCGGAAACTTGGTTACGATCATGATGTTGGTGCATTTTCAGCAAGCTGGGCATTCACCTATGGCCTTGGTTGGTGGTGCAACAGGTATGATTGGCGACCCATCTGGCAAATCAGAAGAACGAAACTTCCTTTCAGAAGAAACGTTGCGATTAAACCAAGAAGGAATTCGTAATCAACTTACAAAATTCTTAAATTTTGATTGCGGTTCAAATTCAGC
>JAYTLG010000372.1:0-5356 GCA_043729555.1 Cytophaga sp. | reverse complement strand
CTTTGTAATTCAAAGTAAAAGTATTTGATTCAGTTTTCCAACACATTGTGAGAATTATTTTTTGAAGGCTGGGGGATGAAGGGATTGAAATGTGCATTTATATTCGTTATTAGCTTATTAAAGGCTATTTTTAATGAATTCATTTACGTTTGTATCTTTTGACCTGTATTCGGTTATAGATATAAATTTAACCAAACGACTATGACTCATTTGTCGAAATATCATATTTCTGTCGAAACCATGGAACAAGAATGTAGTGTGATTGAAGCGTGCAAAAAAGACATCGCGGCTTTTCAACCATTATATGAAAAATACCATGAACCTATTTTTCGATTTATATATCAACGATGCGACAATAAAGATGTAGCCTTTGATATCACACAGCAAGTATTTGTGAAAGCCATGCTCAATCTTCATCGGTACACATTTAAAGGACTGCCTTTTTCTTCTTGGTTGTATCGAATTGCAAAAAATGAAGTATTTAAAGAAATTGATAAAAATAAAATTCAACGAACGGTTAACGTTGATGTAGTCGGATTAAAAGAACTCTTCGACGATATTGATGGCAATGATTTACAACTTTCAAAAGAAAAAAGCCTTACTATATGTATGAGTCAATTGGTAGCGCTGGACTTGCAATTGATAGAAATGCGATTTTTTGAAAGCCGACCATTTAAAGAGATTGGTGAGGTATTGGAGATTACCGAAAACAATGCAAAGGTTAAGGTATATCGCATGTTGGATAAATTGAAAAAATGTATTCTTGCTCATATTTAAGATTATGAAAAAAATAAAAATCAATATAGATCGTGCATCGGTGTCGAAAGAAGAGATTGCACAGAAGCGTAATTTTGGACAGGTGTTGGCACAAGTAAAAGCCTTTTCACTGCCGTTTTATAAAACGAAATTGTTTTTGATGAGCGTAGTTGTTCTTGTTTTTGCGGGTGTGGTGTGGTATACCGTTGCCAAGCTTGAGAAGGAAGCAGAAGAAAGTAAGCTGCATGAAAACAATCGCTATGCACAAATCTCAACAGTAAATGAAATTGGTTCAATTGATTCATTGCAAACACAAGAATTTGTTGTGCAGATTAATCGCGATACGGTGTTAAGAACTACGGAAGGGGCTACTATAAAAATTTCTGCAGGTTCGTTAAGTTCTACGGATAATAACGTTGTGTTGTTGGTAAAAGAAGCATACACCATGGAAGACATGATACGTGCGGGTTTGACAACGAAGTCGGGAAAAGATTTATTGAGTAGCGGTGGTATGTTTTACATACAGGCGAAAGATAGCGCGAATGTAAAAATTATGAAGCCTTTATCTATAGCTGTTCCGACAGAAGAAGTCAATTTCGATATGCAATTGTATACTGGACAAACTACTTCTTCGGGTAAGATAGACTGGCAGAATCCTGTGGACTTAAAAAGTGAATCAAACAAGATTGTTTCGAAAGGAGAAACCTTGTTTAAAGATAATTGTAAAAGTTGCCATATACTTGGACAAGAATCTGTTGGTCCAGATTTGGCTTATATAGGGAGACGAAGAGAATTTGATTGGCTTAAAAGATATATTAAAAATAGTACATTAATGATTGCTCAGCCCTGTGGTCCTCAAATTGGAAGCATCGTATATGATTTTATGAAAGCAGATACGTTACAGGAAATGGCTGCTCCAGATCTCGCGGATTATTCCAACGATGGGTATGCATCTTGTCTTTATCAAAAATATAACAAATCAGTGATGACGTCCTTTCCAAGCCTTACGGATAAAGATATTAAAGCACTTTGTGATTACTTTAATACAGAAAGTGAACGGTTAAAACTTCCGTACCCCAAAGATGAATTGTATATCAATTTTCAAAAATGTAAAACATATAAAGCGTTGATCTCAAAGTTGTACACTCAAAGAAGTGAATTGAAAAGTAAACGTGCTGATAAAATAGTTGATAATGGTCCTTTTGTGAAGCAGGTAGATCAATCCATGCAGTTGTTGCAGCTGCCAAGCAACGCCGCAAGCATGACTAGAAATGATCGTAAATCATATATTTATCCTGCATCTCAGCAGGCTGAATATTATCAGGTTGAAATCAATACTTTTGGTTGGTTTAATATTGATATGTTAACGAAGAATGTTCCAGGTTTGGTTCCTTCTAAATTGATTGTGAATGTAAGTGATTCGTTCGTCAATACATTTCAGATTTATTTTGTTTTGCCTCATATGAAAGTTCATGCAAGTGGAGGTTTGTTGAAACATAAAAAAGATGCGTACGGATTCTATGAAGACAATGGAAACATAAAATTGCCACAAGGGAAAACAGCACATGTTTATTTAGTTGGCGAAAAGGATGGACAGTTAATCTATGCCGCTGCCACGTTTGTTACTGGGGCATTGAATAACCTACGATTGAATCCAGAAATAATTTCCACAGCAGCATTCAATATTAAAATAAGAGAGTTGTTGCAAACTGAAGGCATGTCGGTAAAAGCAACCGATTCTAAAAATGCAGGGACGATACGGAAGATTGATTCAGATTTAAATGCACTAGACGAAAAAATTAAAGAAGCTGAAAAGTCAAAACCTAAAGATTGTGATTGCGGGTGTGTTCGGGAGGTAGAGTATGCGTATAGTAAGTAGTATTTCAACGAATAAATTGTGCGACCCCGCTGGGGTCGATTGTAAAATTTGTGATTCTTCTCTATAAACATGTGACTCCGCTGGAGTCAGTGCGAATTGTCAAATATTGCATTTCTATTTTAAATGAAACTGAAAGTAGTAGCGATACATACAAGAATAAAATTGAATATCTGTTAGGTATGACTCCAGCGGAGTCACGTGTTTATAGAAAGAGTTCATCAATACAACCCATGCGCGGAGCTCCGATAGGAGCGACAAGCTGATTCAAAATAAATACTGCTTATAACAAAAGAAGGTCCCAATTCGGGGACCTTCTTTTGTTATAAGCAGTATAATAAGACTACCATCTCTTTTTTGGTGGACCGTCATTTCTACTACTGTTTGAAGAAGAACTTGACGACGATGAAGAACCACCACCACTTGGTCTGCGATTGCCGCTATTAGAGTTGCCTCCGCTAGAAGATCTACTTGAGCTGTTGCTATTTCCACTTGGTCTTCCAGAACCTGCATTAGATGAAGGTCTGCCGCCGCCGCCACGTTGTTGTCTACCGCCTTGTACGGTCTTCGGTGGATTGTGATCCATCAATGGATACGCGTGATCGTCGATAACAGGAATTTTAATTGAAATCAATTTTTCGATATCTTTCAAATATGCTTTTTCTTCTGCATCACAGAATGAGAATGCAGTACCGTTTGCACCCGCTCTACCTGTACGACCAATGCGGTGTACATACGTTTCAGGAACGTTTGGTATTTCGTAATTGATTACATATTCCAAATTGTCTACATCAATACCACGCGCAGCAATATCTGTAGCAACTAAAACACGTGTTGTTTGTGCCTTGAAGTTTGTCAATGCATTTTGACGGTTATTCTGACTTTTATTTCCGTGTATGGCTTCTGCTTTAATTTTATATTCGGCCAACATCTTCACAACTTTGTCTGCAACGTGTTTGGTACGTGTAAAGACAAGGCATGTTTTAATTTTAGGGTCTTGTAATACATCCACCAATAAATGGTTTTTGTTTCCGCGATCTACAAAATACATAAACTGTTTGATGGTTTCTGCTGTAGAAGAAATCGGCGTAACCTCAACTTTAGATGGATCGTGTAAAATGGTACTCGCCAAACGAAGGATTTCAGGTGGCATCGTAGCAGAGAAGAACAACGATTGTCTTCTTGGTGGCAATGCAACTAATAAACGTTTCACGTCATGGATAAAGCCCATGTCCAACATTCTATCGGCTTCATCCAATACAAATATTTCTACGTGGCTTAAAGAGATAAAACGTTGATTCATTAAGTCAATCAAACGACCTGGTGTTGCAACCAATATATCAACGCCATTTTGTAATGCCGTTACTTGTCGCGATTGGTTTACACCACCAAAGATTACGGTAGATGTTAGGCCAGTATATTTTCCGTATGCTTGTAAGCTTTCACCGATTTGTATGGCTAATTCTCTTGTAGGTGTTACAATTAAGCAACGTATTGGTCGTTTGCGTTCGGTACTTTTTTTCTCGCTCAATATTTGTAAAATCGGGATGGAGAAGGCTGCTGTTTTACCAGTACCTGTTTGTGCGCATCCTAATAAGTCTTTGCGTTCTAATACAAGCGGGATAGATTGTGCTTGTATGGGGGTGGGAGTTGTATAGCCTTCTTCAGAAAGTGCTTTCAGAATAGGTTCTATTAGTTTTAAATCTTGAAATAACATGATATAATGAATGTCAGAATCTTAAATATCAATGTATTTCGATCCTGTAGTAAATAATAAGGGTGTAAGATACGATATAATATGCTAGTAATTGGTGTCTTGTAGGTATTTGAGGGAATATAGGAGGAATTTGGATTTTTTGGATTTATTGGAAATTGGGATTAGAGTCGATATAACTTTTGTTAATAAATGTAGTTATGGTCTATTCTAGTTATTAATAATTATTTTTTGAATTAGTTTTACTTTCTTATAACTGACAGCTATTTTTTTAAAAGATGTATAAGGAACAAATTGAAGACGATTTAACCTACAAGATTATAGGTTGTGCAATGAAAGTCCATACAACATTGGGAAATGGATTTCAAGAAATTATATATCAACGTGCTTTGGCAATTGAAATGAAAAAAGCTCAATTAAATTTTGTTAGAGAATGTGAAATAAAAATATTTTATGATTACGAAGAAATAGGAACCCGTCGAGTAGATTTTTTAGTTGAAGATTCCATACTAATTGAATTAAAAGCGTTGAAAGGTATCGAAGATGTACATTTAGCTCAAGGCCTAAATTATTTAGTCGCTTATAATTTAGATAAAGGACTATTGATAAATTTTGGAGCAAAAAGCATTGAAGTGAAACGATTAAGGCATCCCTATAACAAAATGCCTAATACATTACCTAGACTCTAATCCCAATTTCCAATAAATCCAACGAATCCAAATTCAGACTATTTTTTCAGCGGTTTCAGCAAATCTTCCAGGCCGTTTAATTTTATTTCATACATGGTTTCTAAGAGCACACCCAGCTTGCCTTCGGGGAATCCTTTGCGGTTAAACCATTCGAGGTAGCTTATCGGTAAATTGCATAACACAACACCTTTGTATTTACCAAAAGGCATTTGCATGTTTACGAGTTCGAGTAGGAGGTTTGGGTTGGGTAGCATAGGAGTTCGGAGTATAGAGTACTAAGTACTCAGTATAAAAAGAAAGTTACTATCCACCGAGGTAAAT
>JAYTLG010000371.1:0-1771 GCA_043729555.1 Cytophaga sp. | reverse complement strand
GAAGGTTTCGTTTCTTTCGAAAGAAGCTCCCAAACTTGGATACTATGCAGAGGAAATAGAAGTGTTGTTTGTGTCGGGCACTGTTGTCACCAAAGTTCCAATTGTATTGACGGCAACTATTAAAGATGAATTTACAGCTGCCGAAATGGCGTCGATTGTTGGACCTAAAATTCAAGTAGAAAAACCAATATTGGAATTGGGGACGATAGCAACAAACCAGAAAAACGTATCGGATGTTCAAATTGTAAATACAGGTAAGGCTGATTTGATTATTCGTTCTGTTCGCACTTCGTGTTCGTGTGTAGAAGCTTTTGTAGATAAAACAGTATTAAAGCCAGGTGCTTCTACGGTATTGAAAATTGTGTTTGACACGAGTGATCGTATGGGAGCTGAAGAGAAGATTGTAAGCATCTTTTCGAACGATGCCGCTACATCTATTTTTACCATTAAACTTAAGGCAACTGTAGCAGCAACCGCTCCGGTTGGTGTCCCCGGACAATAGTATAACTTCTGATGAAATTAATTGGCACCTATCAATCCCGAAAAATATGTTGGTTTGATTATGCTAATTTTCAATTGGCGGAATTGCCGGCCGAAAATTGGATTTGTCTCGCTACTTCAAATACGCGTCCGGATGAAGACACTTTTAGCACCTTCGTTCGCCATGCGATTGATACTGGAATTTTAGAGTTTAAAGGACATGGAGTATTTGGAGAAAAACTCCATGACCTGTTTGATGAAACCATGATCGATATGGAGATTGCTCATGGTATTAATTTTATTGACATTTGTACAACATTCCATAAGGATGAATCCTTAGCTAATGCTTTTTGGCAATGTTTTTTTGCTACATCGCTTCCAAATAAAGCCGACTTTGATAATCTGCTCCTTGTATGTACCGATCTTGAAGGTATAGATCGAAGTGAAGAATTGAAGTTTATTTTAGCACGATTTGAAGAAAATTGGATTCCTGAAAATTGAAAACAATCGCTTGAGCTGTTGACTAATCGTTGATGGTTCGTCTTGTCGTCGACTAACATTGTTAAGATTGCAGCTGATAATATCCTCCATCTTTTTTTGAACATAGTAAAAAAATTGAATTTATTTGAAACATTGAATGTTATCATTCGTATTTTCGATGAAATGAATTACTACATTTTTGTTATATTGACTCAGTGAAACTTTTAATCTGATACCATTGTGAACTACGCTCAACGACGAACAAAATCACTTGAACACGCAAGCAATACCGAATACGGTTTGATTGTGATTGGTGGTGGCATTACTGGCTGCGGAATTGCTTTAGATGCGCAAACGAGAGGCATTCCGACCTTGTTAATTGAGATGAATGATATTGCCTCGGGCACATCTTCACGTTCTACAAAATTAATTCACGGCGGCTTACGTTACTTAAAGCAAATGGAGTTTGGTTTGGTGAAAGAGACGGGGAGCGAGCGTGCAGTTGTTCATAATCTTGCGCCACACATTACCATTCCGGAGCCAATGTTATTGCCCATTATTAAGGGTGGGTCTATGCCGAAATGGATGGCATCGTTGGGCACGCGGATATATGATTTTTTGGCAGGTGTTAAAAAGCATGAACGTCGTCAAGTGTTGGGTAAAGAAGCCACGTTGGCCTTCGAGCCTTTATTGGAAGGTGCGCGTGTTACTGGTGGTATACGTTACTTCGAATATCGTACAGACGACGCACGGTTAACGATGGCGGTTGCTCGAACGGCACAAGCACAAGGAACGGACTTACTAACCTATG
>JAYTLG010000370.1:0-18491 GCA_043729555.1 Cytophaga sp. | reverse complement strand
AAAAATAACTGAGAAGCAACGTGAATATTAAAAAATCCATCGTCCTTCGAATTCGTCTAGCCTTTTTGGTTATACTGTTATTTTCGTTTGCTATCGGCTACAAAATTATTAATATACAGTTTATCGATAACCAACGATGGGCGAAGTTGCATGAAGAAAATTTACTTGATTTTAGAGATGTAAAACCTACACGCGGTAATATTTTCTCTTCAGATGGTAGTTTGTTGGCTACATCACTGCCGTTCTATAAGGTATGTCTTGACCCTACAATTGCAGATAATGATGTGTATCGAAAAGGAATCGATCAATTGTCAAAAAACTTGAGTGCGTATTTTAAAGATAAAACACCATCTGAATACAAAAGAAAAATTAACGATGCACGTAAAACGCCAAAAAAATATATTATTCTAAATCATAAGCTCATTAATTATCAAGATAAAAAAGTAATGTCTGAATGGCCAATTTTTTCTGAAGGAAGATCTAAAGGTGGTGTTGTCTTTGAAAAGATTGACAAGCGATTTATGCCGTTTACTTTTTTAGCACAGCGTACGGTTGGTTTTGTAAACGAAGATAACAACGGTGCAGGTTTGGAGTACAGCTTTAATAAAGAATTGGCAGGCCAAAACGGAAAAGCATTGTTTAGAAAAATGTCGGGTGGACTTTGGAAACCTGTACACGATGAAGATGAAATAATGCCAGTGGATGGTATTGATATAGTCACAACAATCGATATAAATATTCAAGATGTTGCTGAAGCATCGCTTCGTAATCACCTATCGGCACACGATGCAGATTATGGCTGTGTTGTTTTGATGGAAGTTGCTACGGGTGAAATTAAAGCCATTGCAAATTTGGGTAAAGTAGGTGAAGGACGTTATGCAGAAAATTATAATTATGCAGTCGGTAATCAAGGCTTAACAGAGCCAGGTTCTACATTTAAACTCGCTTCCGTAATTGCGTTATTGGAAGATACCGATATCAACTTAGCAGATACAATTGATACGGGTAATGGCGAATATGAATTTTACGATCGTGTTATGCGCGATTCAAAACCGGGAGGTTACGGTAAAATTACCTTGCAACAAGCATTTGAAAAATCGTCGAATATTGCAATCTCTAGAAAAGTAAATGAATATTTTGGCGCGAAGCCAGATAAGTTTTTAGAAATTATTCGAAACATGGGACTGACAGAGCCAGTTGTATTTCAAATGGATGGTGTAGCAAAACCATATTTTAAAACTACAGCGTCTAAAACATGGAGTGGTACTACTTTACCATGGATGTCGATTGGTTATGAATTAAGTATGTCGCCAATACATACCTTATCCTTTTACAATGCCATTGCAAACAATGGTAAAATGGTTCGACCAATGATTGTGAAAGAAACACGTGTAGCCGATCAAACGTTGGATCGTTACGAAACCGAAGTGGTGGTTGATAAAATGTGTTCGGATGAAACCTTACGCAAAGTAAAAATAATGTTGGAAGGTGTTGTTGAAAATGGCACAGCATCAAACATTAAAAATACGAATTATAAAATAGGCGGCAAGACGGGTACCGCACAACGTTTGGTTAAAGGAAGTTATACGAAAACGTATTACACTTCTTTTGTAGGATATTTTCCTGCGGATAGACCAAAGTACAGCTGCATTGTAGTGATTGATAATCCGAAGGGATACAATCTTTATGGTTCTGATGTTGCAGCCCCCGTATTTAAAGAAGTTGCGGATAAGATTTTTGCACAAGATTTAGATTTACATCTTCCAATTGTTACAAAAGAATTGGCGAATAATGGTGTATATCCCGTTGTGAAAGGTGGATTGTTTGACGATGTAAAATATTTATGCGATGCACTTAAAATACCAAATCACACAAGTTCAAATGCAAATGATGAATGGGTTAAATCTTATTTAGAAAATGAAACGTTGGTTTGGTATGATCGGAAAATTATTTCAGGTTTTGTGCCTGATGTGAATGGTTTAAGATTAAGAGATGCATTATACATATTAGAAAATATTGGATTGCGTGTACGTTACGAAGGGACGGGGCGAGTTGTGTCTCAATCCATTGTTTCAGGTACCAGATATAATAAAGGTAATTACATCAAGATCGTTTTGAATTAATATGCAGATAAAGGATTTAATATATAAAGCATCTTTAATTTCTGTATCTGGAAGAACAGATATTGATGTTGATGCTATATGCTTTGATTCGCGTAAGGTTGAAGTCGGATCAATGTTTATTGCTGTTCGAGGTGTAAGCAGTGATGGTCATGACTACATCCAAGATGTAATTAAGAAAGGTGCTACAGCAATTATTTGTGAAGAGCTTCCTGCGTTCGACGAATCGGTTGATTGCACTATTATTCAGGTGAAAGATACTTCTGAAGCATTGGGAATCATCGCATCTAATTTTTACAACAAACCTTCCGAAAAGTTAAAACTTGTTGGCATTACAGGTACAAATGGTAAGACAACTACAGTAACCTTATTATATAATTTATTTCGCCAGCTTGGTTATAAAACGGGTTTGCTTTCTACAGTTGAAAATAAAATTGAAGACAAAGTAATTACGTCTACCCACACAACACCGGATGCTATTTCGTTAAATAAATTGCTTTCTGAAATGGTTGCTGCGGGCTGCACACATTGCTTTATGGAAGTGAGTTCACTTGCTGCTGTTCAAAGACGTATTGCAGGCTTGAATTTTTCAGGCGCTTTGTTTAGCAACATCACACACGACCATTTAGATTATCATAAAACGTTTGAAGAATATATAAAAGCGAAGAAATTGTTTTTTGATGGCTTGCCGAACGATTCATTTGCACTGATCAATGCAGATGATAAAAGAGGGCGTGTGATGATTCAAAATACTCGAGCCAAAACATATACATACTCATTGCTTGCATTGGCAGACTTCAAAGGGAAGTTAATTACAACCACCATGCAAGGTTTGGAAATGGATATTGATGGGTATCAAGCGTGGTTTAGATTGATTGGTAATTTCAATGCCTATAATTTATTAGCGGTGTACGGTGCTGCAGTTTTATTAGGCGAAGATAAAGAAGAAGTGTTGATGCAGTTGTCTTCGATTGAAGCTGCAAATGGTCGCTTCGAGCAATTTCATTCGGCTACAAATATTTCTGTAATCGTTGATTATGCACATACACCCGATGCATTAAAAAATGTATTGGAAACAATAACACAATTAAAAGAATCACATAAAATAATTACCGTTGTTGGTTGCGGTGGCAATAGAGATGCAGCTAAAAGACCCGTGATGGCAGATATTGCTTGTCAGTTTAGCGATCATGTTGTGTTAACATCCGACAATCCTAGAGACGAAGATCCACAAGCGATTCTCTCTGAAATGGAAACAGGTGTTCGAATAGTAGATCGAAAAAAAGTTCTTTCCGTTTTGGATCGAAAGGAAGCAATTAAGATTGCATGTACATTGGCCGCTCCTGGCGATATTTTATTGATTGCTGGCAAGGGGCATGAAACGTATCAAGAAATCAAAGGTGTGAAACATGATTTTGATGATCGCTTAGTAGTAAAAGAGGTTTTAAACATTTTAGGGAAGTAGCGCTATGATGAGTTCTTTTTTAGAAATCAAACATTTTAATCAAACAACTGTAATGTATTCAGTTGAACGATTTGTTGTGATGTTAACCGATGAAAATCGTACGGATCTTTCGGAACGTATTGATTTGTTGTACAAGGAAATTGTGAACGCACTTCATTTAGCAGAAGTGTCTAAGTCAAATCACGAGTATCGATTGAATATGTTAGCTGCTTCTAAGCAGTCTAGAGGCTTATTGAATTTAATTCGTTTTATAAAAATATATAAAATAATACCTGTCTTGGACGAAGATTATAAAGACTTTACGGAGTTGGTTGATCAAATCGAACAAGCAAGAAGAAATACAAATAAAAGTGCTACAGCCTTTAAACATATAGACTAGTCAATGACTTACGAACTTTTAAGTAACCGAACTTTTGAATTGTCCAATAGGATGATGGCCCTCTACGGTGTTCTTTTAAAGAATAACGAAATGGAGCTGTCTGCACGATTGCTAAAATATGGTCTGTCTATACGTAAGCATTCTGAAACAGCGTGGGCGTCTACAACACAGATGGATTTTACGGAAGCAATTTCAACGGCATCAGAAATGGCAATTCAAACAAGATATTGGTTGAAATTAATTCAAATGAAACATCCGTTAAGCAAAGAATGTGATGAATCTGTTGAATTGTTAAACAATGTCATCAACATGCTTAATTATATAATCAACCACAACGAACAATATCATTTTCAACTTCAATATCAGTCGAACTAATGTTATACTACTTATTTGAATATTTGGAAAAACAATACAACCTGCTTGGTGCTGGTGTATTTCAATACATTTCATTTCGTGCGGGAATGGCTGCCTTTGTGTCGTTGTTGATAGCATTGGTGTTTGGTAAAAGTATTATTCGCTATATCCAAAATAAACAAATAGGTGAAACAATTCGTGATCTTGGTTTAGAAGGTCAGATGGAGAAAAAGGGAACTCCTACCATGGGAGGTTTGATGATTATTTTATGCATTGTTATTCCTACCTTATTGTTTGCTAAACTAACAAATGTATATATTCTTTTATTGTTGTTGTCTACGGTATGGCTAGGTTTTTTAGGCTTTCTGGATGATTACATTAAAGTTTTCAAAAAAAATAAAGAAGGTTTACAAGGGAAATTTAAAATCATCGGCCAAATTTCATTGGGCTTGATTGTAGGTTTGACTTTGTTCTACCATTCAGATGTTGTTGTTCGTAAATATACATTGTCGGATGGTGTAACTTCTACAGCCCAAAGTTCAGCAGTATATCAAGATGTTCATTCCAATGTAACAACGATTCCATTTGTTAAAAACAATGAACTGGATTACGGAACAATTTCATGTATGATTTCTGATAACTGCACTCCAATTATATATGTGTTAATGGTGATTTTAGTAATTACTGCAGTTTCGAATGGTGCAAATATTACAGATGGTATTGATGGTTTGGCCGCGGGTACCTCTGCGATCATTGCTCTTACCTTATGTATTTTTGCTTACGTTTCTGGGAATGCAATTTTTTCAAATTATTTAAATATAATGTATATCCCAAACAGTGGTGAGTTGGTAATCTTTGGTGCTGCTTTGATGGGCGCATGTATTGGATTCTTATGGTTTAATTCCTACCCAGCACAAATATTTATGGGCGACACGGGGAGCCTTGCATTGGGCGGTGTTATTGCTGTTATGGCATTGGCAGTACGTAAGGAATTATTGTTGCCTGTTATTTGCGGTATTTTCCTAATCGAAAATTTATCGGTGATTATGCAGGTGTCGTATTTTAAATACACAAGAAAAAAATATGGTGAAGGGCGACGCATCTTTAAGATGTCACCATTACATCATCATTATCAAAAATCAGGATTTCATGAATCTAAAATCGTTACGCGTTTTTGGATTGTAGGTATTTTGTTAGCGATTCTTTCATTAGCAACGTTAAAATTAAGATAATTTATGAGTCAGAGAATAGTCATTTTAGGTTCTGGTGAAAGTGGTGTAGGTGCCGCCTTGCTTGCAAAAGCAAAGGGGTTTGTACCATTTGTATCAGATTCAAATATGATTGCTGAATCATTTAAGAAAGAATTGATTGATGCCCAAATTGCATTTGAAGAAGGAAAACATTCTGATGACCTTATTTTAAATGCCGATGTAATTATTAAAAGCCCTGGTATTCCTGAAAAAGCACCCATCATGAAATTGATTCGTGCAAAGGAAAAAACAGTGCTTTCAGAAATTGAATTTGCATATCGTCATATTATAGGTGCTAAATTTATTGCCATAACAGGCAGTAATGGGAAAACCACAACAACCTTATTAATCCATCACATCTTAAAGGTACTGGGTTATTCCGTTGGTTTGGGTGGCAATATTGGAGCAAGTTTAGCACGCCAAATCATTCAAGATAAAAAAGATATTTATGTATTAGAGCTGAGTAGTTTTCAGTTGGATGACATGTATCGTTTTAAAGCAGATGTTGCCGTCTTGTTGAACATTACACCAGATCATTTAGATCGTTATGAATATAATTTTGACAACTACGTTGCATCAAAATTTAGAATCTTTCAGAATCTAACATCGGTAGACTCTTATATTACTTATACAGAAGATGTAGTAGTTGCTGAAAGATTAATCGCACAGCCTTTGTCTGCACAGCATTTTCCGGTTTCGTTGAAACAATTGGGTGCAACAGGTGCCTATTCGGATGAAACACAAATTGAAATTAAAGGATTAGATCAAAAAGTCTATTCCTGTTTAGTTGATGATTTTCCTTTAACCGGAAAGCACAACTTTATAAATATAATGAGTGCCTTAAATGCTGTAAAAGCTGTTGGTGCAGACGTTACTAAAAGTATTGAAGCTGTTAAAAGTTTTAAAAATGCACCCCATCGATTGGAGTTTGTCGGTTCAATTTTTGGCGTTAAATATGTCAACGATTCAAAAGCCACTAATGTGGATTCGGTTTGGTACGCATTGGATAGTATGAAAACACCTGTCGTATTAATTATGGGTGGTGTCGATAAAGGAAACGATTATTCTCAAATAACAGCATTGGTTAAAGAGAAGGTTCATGCTATTATTGCTTTGGGTAAAGACAATTCAAAAGTTAAGACGGGTTTTGAACATATTGTTGCAGATATAAAAGAAGCTAGGAGTATGGTTGAAGCCATTCGTTTGGCACACGATTCCGCTAATAAAGGGGATACGATATTATTATCGCCCGCTTGCGCAAGTTTTGATTTGTTCAAAAACTACGAAGATAGAGGAAATCAATTTCGGAATTTAGTAATAGAATTAGCAGGATAAATAGTAAGATGTTAGATAGAGCTACATACTGGTTAAGAGAAAATTTAAAAGGCGATCCTTTTATATGGGCTATTATTATAGTTCTTTCTCTCATAAGTTTGGCTGTTGTGTATAGTGCTTCAAGTTCATTGGCCTTCCAAAAGAAAGACGGTGATACGATCTATTATTTAATTAAACATGGTAGTTTGATTGTAGGTAGTTTGGTTCTTGTTTGGTTGGCTCATAAAGTCGATTATAAATACTATTCTAAATTAAGTCGTCTTGCATTGATTTTTTCGATACCATTATTAATATTTACTTTTTTAGCGGGTACAGAAAGTGGTGGTGCTACGCGTTGGTTGATGATTCCATTTATCAATCAATCGTTTCAACCATCCGATTTAGCGAAGCTGGCTTTGATTGCAAATCTGGCAAGTATGTTAGCTAAAAGACAAAGCAATATCGATGACTTTAAAGGTTCATTTATTCCAATAGTCTTGGCCTGCAGTTTGATTTGTGGCTTGATTGCTTTATCAAACATTTCTACCGCCTTGATTTTATTTTCAACTTGTTTGTTGTTGATGTTTATTGGTCGCGTTCCAATGAAATATTTATTCATGTTGATTTTAGTTGGTTCTATTTTTGGAACCATTGCATTGAAAATAGGACAACGTTTAGATACTGCAATTAGTCGTATAGAACATTTTTTTGACGACAGCGGTGAAATACCCTATCAAGCAGAGCAAGCATTTATTGCAATTTGGAATGGCGGAATCATAGGTAAAGGTCCTGGCAATAGTGATTTGAAATATTTCTTGCCACAATCTTCATCCGATTTTATTTACGCAATCATTATTGAAGAATATGGTTTTATAGGAGGAGTACTGGTACTCTTTCTCTATCTCGCCTTACTATACAGGGGTATGAAAACCGTTGTGAATAGTGAGCGTGCGTATGGCGGTTTGTTGTCTGCGGGTTTGGCATTTAGTTTGGTTGGTCAAGCAATGATTAATATGGGCGTTGCCGTTGGTTTAGGTCCAATTACCGGACAACCACTTCCATTGTTGAGTATGGGTGGTACATCATTATTATTTACAGGACTTTCACTCGGTATTATTTTAAGTGTGAGTAGAGGAGATATTTCAGAATCGAGTTCATTAGAAAAAGAACATGCAGGAGCGTAAGCCATATCGAGTAATCATTAGCGGAGGTGGTACAGGTGGACATATTTATCCAGCTGTAGCAATTGCGAATGCAATCAAAGCGCGTTATGCAGATGCCGATATTTTATTTGTAGGTGCATTGGGTCGTATGGAAATGCAGAAAGTGCCTGCTGCAGGCTATAAGATTGAAGGTTTGTGGATCAGTGGCATTCAACGTAAACTGTCCTTGGATAATTTAGCATTCCCCTTTAAAGTAATAGCAAGTTATTTTAAGGCTCGAAAAATTGTAAAGACATTCAACCCCGATATTGCAATTGGGGTAGGTGGTTATGCAAGCTGGCCTTTGTTGCAAGCTGCAAATGCAATGGGCATTCCTACCTTAATTCAAGAACAAAATTCTTATGCTGGAGTTGCGAATAAAGCCTTGTCTAAAAAAGTAAAAGCTATCTGTGTAGCATACGAACGCATGGAACGCTTCTTTCCTACAGATAAAATTATTTATACGGGCAATCCTGTTCGTAAAGATATTGTGGATTACAAACAATACGGTTCAGGTGCACATGAATTCTTTGGTTTGAAACCTGGTGTGCCAACTTTGTTTGTGATGGGTGGTAGCTTAGGTGCACGCACCATCAATCTTTCAATTGTTCGACACTTAGAAGAATTGAAAAATTCAGGTGTTCAAGTATTGTGGCAAACAGGTAAATTTTATTACGAAGATTTAAAACAATACAATTCAGATACCATAAAAGTTACAGACTTTATTGTGGATATGAATAGAGCATACGCAATGGCCGATGTGATTGTGTCGAGAGCAGGTGCCTTATCTATTTCAGAATTATCTATAGTAGGTAAGCCTTGTATTTTAGTACCATCGCCCAATGTAGCGGAAGATCATCAAACTAAAAATGCACGTGCATTGTCAGAAAAGTCTGCGGCATGGATGATTAAAGATATGGATGCGCCGCAAGAATTGGTTTCAAAATCATTGGAATTACTTCGTGATGTGGCTGCTCAAGGATTGTTGTGTAAAAACATCCGTTCGTTTGCGAGACCAGATGCAACGGAGCGCATTGCAGATAAAGTTGTTGAAATAATGAATACTGTAAAATAGTGAATTTAAAAAATATACATAGCGTCTATTTAATTGGCATCGGTGGTATCGGCATGAGTGCTTTGGCCCGTTGGTTCAAGCAAAACAACTATACTGTCGGTGGCTATGATAAAACTTCTTCGGATTTAACAAAAGCCTTAGAGTCGGAAGGTATGTGGATTCATTATGCAGATGATGTAAGCGAAATTCCAGAAGCATTCAAGCATATAGAATCGGCGTTGATTATTTATACGCCTGCAATACCAGCTGAACAAGCTGAATTAAATTTCTTTAAAAATAAGGGATATCAAATCTATAAGCGTTCTCAAGTGTTGGGTTTTTTAACCAAAGAATTGAAAACAATTGGTATCGCTGGAACGCATGGGAAAACGACAACTTCGTCTATGGCTGCGCACATTATGCATGAGTCGACGATGCCCTGTAGTGCATTTCTAGGCGGCATCACTCAAAATTATGGCACCAATATTTTGATTGGTAATCATGAAAATGGTGCTGGTTGGGTGGTTGCAGAAGCCGACGAATACGATCGTTCGTTTTTGCAGTTGAGTCCAGACATTGCCGTTATAAACAACATGGATCCCGATCACTTGGATATTTATACCGATGAACAATCGTTTTACGATTCATTCAATGAATATTTAACCAAGTTGAAACCGAAAGGAATCGTTATTCGAAGAGAAGATGTGGCGGTCGCGATACCTGCTCACGTTTCGACTGCTGTTACATTTGGTGAAACAGCGAAAGCAGATTTTCAAATTGTAGATCTAGTTACAACAGATGGAGGTGTTACCTTCTCGATAAAACACAAAGCGGGTAGTTGGGATTCTATACGAATTGAAATGCCCGGCATGCACAATGTAATGAATGCGACGGCAGCTTTGCTTTCGGCGTATTATGCAGGCGTGCCGATTGAATCGATTAAAAAAAGCTTGGCATCCTTTGGTGGGGTGAAAAGACGTTTTGAGTACATCTACAAAAATAGCCAAATGGTTTATGTAGATGATTATGCGCATCACCCAACAGAATTGGAAGCATTGTTGAAAGCGGTACGCATGGTGTTTCCTGGTAAAAAGGTGGCCACCATCTTTCAACCGCATTTGTTTACACGTACCAGAGACTTTATGCATGAGTTTGCACAAAGCTTGGCCTTGACCGATGAATTGTTGTTGATGGATATTTATCCAGCACGTGAATTGCCAATCGAAGGCATTACTTCAGAGGCCTTGTTGGCGATGATTCCGTCTAAAAACAAACAAGTAGTTCGTAAAGAAAACGTCTTATCGGAATTAGAAAAATTGAATTTTGATGTTGTAGTTACAGCAGGAGCAGGGGATATAGACCGTTTCATACAACCTATAAAACTGCTTTTCGAAAAAAAATATGGGATTGGAAACTAAATCGAAATGGAAATTAGGAGCGTCTTTTTGGAACAAGTTTACACTTGGTCTGATGGGTGTTGCTATGTTCTTTTTAATTGGTTTTGTCGAAAACAAACATGCCAACCGCAGGATACTGTCTACCTTGGTTCGCATCAATTATGAAGCAGATAATTACTTCGTAGATGAGACCGATATTTTAAGGACGTTAACGATGAACGGAGCCGATCAAATTGTGGGTAAAAAATATCGTGATATTGAATTGAAAAATCTAGAATTACGACTGGAAAGCATTAAATTTGTAGAAGATGCTCAAATAAGCACAGATTACAAAGGAACCTTAATGGTTGAGATAGTACAAAGCAAGCCAATTGCACGAATTGTTAATCAAAATGCACCCCATGCGTACATCGGTAGTAATGCTACGGCACTAGCTACTTCTGACAAATTCACATCTCGCGTACTAATTATTGATGGGCCTTTCGCGCCATCATTGATGAAAGAAAATTATTTATTGACTGATTCCATTGGAAGCAGATATTTTGAAGTCATTCAATTTATCGATGATAGTGATTATTGGAGAAAAATGATTTCTCAAATAACATTGCAATCAAATGGCAATATTATCATGCAACCGCAAATTGGTGATTACGAAATCCAATTTGGAAAGCCTGAAAACATTGAAGAGAAATTCAAAAAAATTGATATCTTTTTTAAAGACATTCTACCATCAAAAGGTTGGGATGCTTATAAGACGGTCAATGTATCATTTAATAATCAAATTGTTTGTGAATAATTTTTACGCCCATGTATAAAGAAGACAAAGATTCTAACGTAAGCCAAAACAGCAAAATTGTTGTAGGCTTAGATATTGGTACAACAAAGATATGTGCCATTGTAGGTAGAAAAAATGAATACGGCAAGCTTGAAATATTAGGCATTGGTAAGGCTGTATCTGAAGGCGTTATTCGTGGCATGGTTACCAATATTAATTTGACTGTTACTGCAATTGAAAAAGCAATTAAAGAAGCGTCAGATCAATCAGGTATTGATATTGGTGTAGTGAACGTAGGTATTGCTGGGCAGCATATCAAAAGTTCGTTGCATCATCATGGTTTTAACAGACCAAATGGCGATGAAGAAATTTCAGTAGATGATATCAACCGTTTAACGGCGGATATGTATAGAACAGTAATGCCTTTTGGAAATGAGATTATTCACGTAATGCCTCAAGTGTATACGGTAGATTACGAAGAAAATATAAAAGATCCAGTTGGTATGACGGGTGTTCGCTTGGAAGCAGACTTCCATGTAATCACAGCAAATACCAATGCGATTAAAAACATCAATCGTTGCGTTGAAAAAAGTAGACTTGTTATTGATAATTTAATTCTTGAACCGATTGCATCAAGCATGTCGGTATTGAGTGAAGAAGAAAAAGAAGCGGGTGTGTGTTTGGTAGATATTGGTGGTGGTACAACGGATATCGCAATTTTCTACGATAACATCATTCGTCATACAGCGGTTATTCCATTCGGTGGTGATATCATTACTTCTGATATTAAAACAGGTTGTAACATTATGCATAAGCAAGCAGAAGAATTGAAAACCAAATTTGGTTGTGCAATTGCAAGTGAAGCACGTGCGAATGATATTATAACAGTAAAAGGTTTAAGAGATAGACCAGCTAAAGAAATTTCTGCTAAAAATTTAGCTTCCATTATTCAATGTAGAATGGAAGAGATTTTGGAATTGGTTCACGCTGAAATTATTTGTTCGGGTTACGAAGATCGTTTAGCCGGTGGCATTGTTATCACAGGCGGTGGTGCTCAGTTGCAAAACTTAAAACAATTGTTTGAGTTGATGACAGGACAGCATACACGCATCGGTTATCCAAACGAGCATTTAGGTAAGAGCAAAACGGAGTTGGTAAAAAGTCCAATGTTTGCTACTGCTGTAGGTTTGGTGTTGGCTGGTTTCTGGTCAATTGACGAACGTGCAAATAAATATTCTGATGTGGTTGAAAAGCCACTTGAAACAGAAGATAAGAATAAAAAAGTTCAAGAGAAAAATTATAAAAACGATACAAAATCGTTGTTTGGATTTAATCTTAAAAAAGCCAGCGATAGACTGAAAGGTTTATTGATGGATGATATTGACGATAAAAAAGATTATTAATATTTCATTTTTACTAAACTAGTGTCACCTATGTATAAATTTGATTTGCCAAATCATCACAAATCCATCATCAAAGTAATTGGTGTTGGAGGCGGCGGCAGTAATGCCGTAAATCACATGTATAGCCAAGGCATCAAAGATGTTGAGTTTATTGTGTGCAATACAGATGTACAAGCATTGGGAAGTAGCCCGATACCAAACAAATTACAAATTGGTATTAGCTTAACAGATGGTTTAGGTGCAGGTGCAAACCCTGAAAGAGGTAGGAATGCTGCCTTAGAAAGCAGAGAAGAAATAAGAGAGATGCTTAGCAATAATACCAAAATGGTATTTATCACTGCTGGTATGGGTGGTGGCACTGGTACTGGTGCAGCACCTGTTATTGCTAGACTTGCTAAAGAGTTAGATGTTGTTACCGTAGGTATTGTTACGGCACCATTTGGCTTTGAAGGAAAAAGAAAGATTGCTCAAGCAGAGCAAGGTATAGCAGAGTTGAGAGAATATTGCGATACCGTTCTTGTAATTTTGAACGATCGTTTACGTGATATTTACGGAAACTTATCTGTTCGTGAAGCATTTGCGAAAGCCGATAACGTATTAAGTACTGCTGCAAAAAGTATTGCTGAAATCATCACGGTTACAAGTGATGTGAACGTCGATTTTGAAGATGTTAAAACAGTAATGAAAAATTCTGGCGCTGCTGTTATGGGTTCTGCGGTTGCAAGTGGCGAAGGCAGAGGTACACGCGCAGTAGAAGAAGCATTGTCATCTCCGTTGTTAAACAATACGGATATTACAGGTGCTAAGAAAATTTTGTTGTCGATTATGTATGGTCCAGATGCTGAGTTAAGCATGGATGAATTATCAGAAATTACAGATTACATCGAAGCACGTGCAGGTATTGAACAAGATACAATATTTGGACAAGGTGTTGATCCTGAATTGGGCGATGCTATCCGTGTAACAGTTATTGCTACAGGGTTTCAGCCTAATAAAGTTTCAGATTCAATTGGAATGGGTGCAAAAGACGTAAAGAAATTCTTCGATCTTGAAACGTCTAAGCAAATCACAATCTTTGATGCGATTGACGATAAGAAAACACAAGAAACGAAAGTAGAATTTAAAGACGAAACGCCGACTACTACGTTTGACATCACGTCAAAAGAAATTAGCTTAAATAATTCGGTTGAGGTAGATGTGGAAGAACCTTCGAATGTCTATACATTTGACTTTTCAGCTCCTGAAATCAAAGTTGAGCAAAAGCAAGTAGACGAAACAGAGTTTGTTTTTGACGTAAGAGAAACAAACACGAACACTGTTGCTACACAAACAGCAGAGAGCTTAATGGCTGAAGAGCAACGTAAAAAATTGATTCAGCAATCAGAAGAAAGAATTAAACGGTTGAAAAGTTTAAACAGCAATCCGAATATTCCGCACGAACAATTTAAGGATATGTTGGACAGACCTGCATTCGAACGTAAAAAGGTGGACTTGAAAGATTATCCGCATTCATCTGATAGAAACATCTCTCGTTTCAATTTGAATGATGATAATGAAATTTTAGGAAACAATAAGTTTTTGCACGATAACGTAGATTAATCAATATCGAATACATCATTCATAAGCCTTGGTTTTATAAATCAAGGCTTATTTTTTTGCTGGTTTTTTAGGAGCTACTGGTGTTTCAGTTGGTGTGGGCGTTTGCGGAGTGAAGGTGTCTTTGTACAACAACAAAGGTTGAAAATGACTGTCACTAAAGCTTAACCAAACTTTGTCGATATCGGCAGCTGAAAATATTTTTTCAAAACAAATGTATTGCAAATGTGTCTCACCCGTCGGTACCGTATATTTACAAGCATAATCACCTGTCGTAGCATTTGTTAAAAAATTATAAAAGAGGGTGCCGTCTTTTAATAAAATATACATTTTGTAATCGTTCCATACGATGGGTTCTGCTTTTTCATTGTTGACAATAGCAATGCGCATAGCAGAAAAAATGGTGCCGTCGCTTCGTTTACTTTGACTGATTGTATTTGGATATGCACCAATAGTAAATTTTATTGTATTGCTTGTATTTGAAAATACACCCAAATAATATTCACTTGTTGTCTGTGCCTGTATATATTGTGTAGACAATAGGAAAAGAGTAAAGACGAATAATAGGAGGCTGTTTTTTTTCATCGTTAGAATGTGATTAAATCTTTCACTTGTTGAGCTACCAAACCTTGTACAAACGCATCCTTAATTTCCCCATCTGTAAATGTGTTTTCAACACGTGTAATGCGAGGTTTGCTTGCCATTACGTGTAAACCAAGGTAATTTAAAATGTCTGTTAGATGGCTTAATGCAAGACTGCCACCCATAACACCAGAGGAAATACCAAGTAGTGCTGCTTTTTTGTTTTTGAAACTTTCGGGGTAATCCAAGCCATCAATAAATGCTTTTAGTACACCCGGAAAAGATCCGTTATATTCAGGTACAATGAATACAAATTTATCTGCCGCTGAAATTTCTTTTTTCATTTCATTGAAACCGCTGTCTTTCCCTTGACTGTCATAAAGAGCGCTGAATAGATAGGTTTCAGGAATTTTATTCAAATCAATTAGTGTGCAAGCTACCCCTTCGGATTGAAGCAGTTTAATATAATATTCAGCTATTTTTAGAGAATTTGAATTGGGTCTATTTGTACAAGCAATAACGCAGATCATTCTACTTCAAATTTAATTTATTAATTCTAGTGTAATTTGTTCAAGTTAATTAAAAAAAGTAAATTTATTAGTACGCCTTGTCAATTCAACGACCACAAAGATGAAAATATTACTAATAGAAGATGAAAAGGAGTTAAGAAAATCAATTCTAAGCTATTTGTCCCATGAAGGCTATGTTTGTGAAGTCGCTAGAGATTTTAATGAAGGTCAAGAAAAAATAAATTCTTATGCTTACGATTGTTTTATTGTTGATTTGATGATGCCCGGTGGTAATGGATTGGATTTAGTTAAAGAAATTAAAACGAAAAATATTAAAGGTGGAATTATAATTATTTCAGCTAAAAATACGCTTGAGGATCGTATCGCTGGCTTAGATTTAGGTTCTGATGATTATTTAACCAAACCTTTTCATTTATCTGAATTAAATGCACGTGTTAAATCCATTGTTCGTAGAAGACAATTTGATGGGAATACAGATATTGTTTGCAATGAAATACGATTGATACCAGAAAATCATGAAGTTTTTGTGCATGACAATCGCGTGAATTTAACAGGAAAAGAATTTGATTTGTTGTTGTTTTTTATTTCAAATAAAGGTCGTGTATTGCCTAAGGATTCTATTGCAGAACATATTTGGGGTGACTATATGGATCAAAGCAATTCTTTTGATTTCATCTATACACATATTAAAAATATGCGTAAGAAGTTGATTGAAGCCGGCTGTAAAGATTATTTAAATACGGTATATGGTATTGGATATAAATTTCAAGTTGATTAATGAAACTAACAGCTAAAAGTTCTCTTTATTATTTAATATATTCGCTATTTATATTTGCAATAGGCACTATAGTCTTTTATTTTTTAATTCAAAAAGTATTGCACGATTCTATTGATGAGGCCTTACACCAAGAAAAAAATCAGCTTGTTGAAAATTTGAAATATGAAAATGATTTTGCTGAATTACATAACAGTGATTTTATCGAGATTGTAAAAGTTGGTAATGATGTAGAATTGTACGATAAGTATTATTTGAGAACAATCTATGATTCTACAATGAATGAAAATGTAGAATATAGAGAACTGAAAAGTGTCTATAAACATGGAGGCTATTTTTATGAAATTACAATTAGGCAATCATTAAGTGAGTCTAAAACCCTATTGAAATCAATACTTCCAATAGAGGTTACCTTATTTTTAGGATTGATTATAGGAGTGCTTTTAATCAATCGATACATATCGGATAAAATTTTTAAGCCCTTTTATGAGTTAGTAGAAAAGTTGAAATTCTATGATTTAGTTACCGTTAAAATTATTCCGTATGAAAAATCAAATGTTGAGGAGTTCGATGAATTGAGTGAAATTGTTGAGAAGATGACGACACGTATTTATAAAAATTATACGAGTCAAAAAGAATTTAATGAAAATTCTGCACACGAGCTTCAGACGCCTTTAGCGATTATTCGGAATAAATTAGAACTTTTAATTCAATCAAAAAATTTGAATAACGAAGATATGGCCTTGATTGAATCTATATTTTTTACTATCAATAGGCTTACTCAATTGAATAAAAGTTTGATTCTTTTATCTAAAATTGAAAATGATCAATATGGTGATTTGGCTAAAATTAATATTGGTAAATTACTTGCTAAACTCTTAGAGTCTTTCGAAGAATTTATAAGTGAAAAAAGTATTAAATTGGAATTAGATTTAGTTGAATTAAAAACGTTTTCTTCCAACAAAGTTTTGATTGAAACATTATTGGCAAATTTAATATCGAATGCAATAAAGCATAATGTAGAAGGTGGAACAATTTCGATTCGTACTTATTCAGATAATATTTTGGAAATAAAAAATACGGGTGTAGCGTTGGCTGTTGAGCCAGAACGCATGTTTGATCGATTTTTAAAAAGTTCAACATCAGAAATGTCTGTTGGTTTGGGTTTGTCAATCGTTAAGAAAATTTGTGATTTGTATAAGTTTAAAGTTACGTATACCTGCAATTCAAATATACATTTCATTCAAATTGAATTTTAACTGCATCTTCGGCAATATCAATCATCATATACTTGATTATGAGTAGGATTATATAGGGTTATGGCAATTTTGTTTGAATTAAGAACAAAAATGTCATAACCCTATATTGGCTATGCAGATTCTTTTAAGGATAGCCCGCAATTGTCATGGCATATAAGAAATATTTTTTTAATACTTTAAATTATCTAGAGAATGGGAATGTTTATTTATATTCGAATGTAATCTGCTTAAATTAGAATGAAGTCATCACATCATCTTGTACATGAAATACCATCAACAGGTTTTGAGGGTTTAAAAAAGAATTGGAAGGCCGATATTATTTCGGGTTTTTTGGTATTTCTAATAGCACTTCCTTTATGCTTGGGAATTGCAATGGCAAGTAAATTTCCACCAATTGCAGGTATTATGACTGCAGTTGTAGGCGGTTTGGTTGTAACGTTTATGCAGGGCTCTTTTGTTACGATTAAAGGACCTGCTGCTGGTTTGATCGTAATTGTATTGGGTGCGGTAGAAGAGTTGGGCGGCGGAGATGATTATTTAGGTTATAAATTAGCATTAGCTGTTATTGTTGTTGCAGGTGTTTTTCAAATATTTTTTGGCTTGTTACGAACAGGTGTGTTGGGGGATTTCTTTCCATCTTCTGCTGTGCATGGCATGTTAGCAGCAATAGGTATTATTATAGCAGCAAAACAAATTCATACTGTTTTAGGTGTGAAGCCAACAGCCAAAGAGCCTTTAGAATTGATTGCAGAAATACCTAATAGTATTATGCATATGAATCCAGAAATTGCTTTTATAGGTATTTTTAGTATAGTGCTTTTATTTACACTGCCTTTAATTAAAAATAGGTTAGTTAAAATGATACCGGGTCAAATGTTGGTTTTGGTTATTGCAATACCATTGGGCCAGTATTTTATGCTTGAGCAAAGTCACCATTATATGTTTTTGAATTCAGATTTTAGTGTAGGTCCAAATTATTTAGTTCCATTACCTACAGAAATTAAAGAGATACTTGCATTCCCTTTTCCAGATTTTA
>JAYTLG010000369.1:0-2754 GCA_043729555.1 Cytophaga sp. | reverse complement strand
TTTTGTATCGCTATTTCAGGACGGGACAAATAAGACATAAAAAAAACCGTACCGATAAATATCGGTACGGTTTTTTTTATGTCTTATTATTAATTACGCTAATGCTACTCGTACAAATTCAGAAGCAGTTAATCCTTTTTGGAAACCGTCTAACATTTGAGCAATTGTTTTAGAGTTATCTTTAACAAATTCTTGATTCAACAATGTATTATCTTTGTAGAATTTATTCAATTTACCTAAAGCAATTTTTTCAAGCATTGCTTCTGGCTTACCCTCAGCTCTTGCTTGTTCTTTACCAATTTCGATTTCTCTTTCTACAGTTGCAGCATCAACACCGTCTTTATCTAAAGCGATTGGCTTCATAGCTGCAGCTTGCATTGCTACGTCTTTACCAGCTTCAGCACAATCTTTGCCACCAGTATTTTTCAATGCAACCATTACACCTAATTTACCATTCGAATGAATGTAAGGAACAACTTGCTCACCGTTCATAGAAACGTAAGAAGTAATTGCTACTTTCTCACCAATTTTACCCGTAAGTTCGATAATGTTTTCGTGTACACTACGACCATCTGCTAAAGGTAATGCTAAAAGAGTTTCAACAGAATCAGCATTTTCAGCAACCGCAACTGCCATAATTGATTCAGCTAATGTTCTAAAATCTATAACTTTAGATACTGGTTCCGTTTCGCAAGCCAATGCTACTAATTTACCATTCTTGCCATCAGATGAAATTGTTATTGAAACAATCCCTTCAGAAGTTACATTTTCTGCACGAGCAGCAGAAACTTTTTGTCCTTTTTTACGAAGGATATCAATAGCTGCTTCAAAATCTCCACCTGATTCGGTAAGAGCTTTTTTGCAATCCATCATACCTGCTCCGGTCATTGTTCTAAGCTTATTAACTTCAGTTGCCGTTATAGTTGACATGATATTAATGTGTTATAAGTGATAATTAATTGAATTGTTTTTTAAAAAAAATTGAACATTGGAAACCAATGTTCAATTTTAAATATGAATTAGAAAACTAATTATTGAATCTCAGCTTTATCAGAAGCTTTTTTTGATTCTTCGTCTTCTTTTGTTTTAGCATCATCTTTATCTTTCTTTCTTTCAGACAAAGCTTCTTCGATTGCTTGTCCGATTGAATGTGTTAAGATAGAGATAGACTTGAATGCATCATCATTTGCAGGAATTGGGAAGTCTACAATTGTAGGATCAGAGTTTGTATCAACGATAGCAAAAACTGGAATACCTAATTTTTTAGCTTCAGCAATAGCGATGTGTTCTTTTTTAACATCTACAACAAATAAAGCTGCTGGAAGGCGTGTCAAGTCAGCGATACCGCCTAAAACTTTTTCAAGTTTTTCTTTTTCACGACTCAATACAAGTCTTTCTTTTTTGTTTAATGAAACGTATGCTTCATCCTTCATCATTTTCTCCATTGAAGACATTTTCTTCAATGATTTACGAACTGTTGCGAAGTTAGTCAACATACCACCCAACCAACGTTCTGTTGCGTAAGGCATTTTCAATCTTTTTGCTTCAGCAGTAACAACTTCTTGAGCTTGTTTTTTCGTTGCTACGAATAAAACTTTACGTCCAGAACGAACGATGCTTTTCAAAGCTGCATTTGCATCGTTTAAGCAAACGATTGTTTTATTTAAGTCGATTAAATGTATACCATTCTTCTCCATGAAGATATATGGTGCCATTTTTGGATTCCACTTGCGTGTAAGGTGACCGAAGTGAACGCCTGCATCCAATAAGTCTTTATATTCGATTTTCTTAGCCATCGTATTATAAAATAGAGAGAAATTTTAACGTTTACTGAATTGGAATCTTTTACGAGCTTTTCTCTTACCGTATTTCTTACGTTCTACCATACGAGAATCTCTAGTCATCAAACCTTCTTTTCTCAAAGGAGATTTAAATTCACTATTTATTAAAACTAGTGCACGTGCAATTCCTAAACGGATTGCTTCAGCTTGGCCAGTAACACCGCCGCCTTGTACATTTACACTAATATCATATTTTCCGGTTTCTTCTAATAAGTTGAGAGGGCTCTCAACAGATATTTGAAGGGGTTCCGTTTTAAAATATGTTTTGAAATCAAGTCCGTTTACTACAATAGAACCTTTACCTGATTGTAGGTAAACGCGAGCTACTGACGTCTTTCTTCTTCCAATGGCGTTTAATACTTCCATCTAAACAATAATTACAGTTGAATAACTTTTGGTTGTTGTGCTTCGTGCGGGTGTTGAACACCTTCATACACGTGAACGTGTCTGAATAATTCTCTACCGATACGATTTTTTGGCAACATACCTCTGATAGCTCTTTCTAGAACTCTTTCAGGATATTTTGCTAAAACTTCTTTGGGTGTCTGAAAACGTTGACCACCTGGATGACCAGTATGTGTTGTATATACTTTGTCATTCATTTTATTTCCTGTCAAACGAATTTTCTCACAGTTGATAATAATTACATTATCACCGCAATCTGCATGAGGAGTATAAGAAGGCTTGTTCTTGCCTCTTAAAATCATTGCAACTTGGCTGGCAAAACGACCTAGTGTTTTACCTTCTGCATCAACAATAACCCAGTCCTTTTGAGCTGTAGCCTTGTTTGCAAATGTTGTTTTGTAGCTAATGCTATCCATTTTCTTAATTCAATAAATAATTCGCCCTTCAATTCAAAAAGGGATACAAAGATACCTGTTTTAAAATTAAATGCAAACCTAGTTCAAATAAA
>JAYTLG010000368.1:0-3467 GCA_043729555.1 Cytophaga sp. | reverse complement strand
CACATGGGATGGTACGTATCTTGGAGAACCTGTTTCTTCTGGCGTTTATCCATGGATTGTTACTTATGAAGGACGTGCTCAGTTTAAAGGTCCTTACAAGCAAACAGGTCAAGTGACAATTATCAGATAATACTATCAAAGCTTATAACAAAAAAATCCCGCTTATATGAGCGGGATTTTTTTGTTATAAGCAATAAAAACGCGAATAGATCAACCTATAAATTCCCAAGCAGAATGATAGCCATTTATGGATTCAACATACTCTTGAAATCCAACATAAAATTTAGAAGACGACAAGGTGGATGAGTCACCAACAATAATCAACTTTTTGCGCGCTCGAGTAATGGCAACATTCATGCGTCTCAAATCTTTCAAGAAGCCTATCTCCTGCTTTTCATTTGAACGCACCAAACTAATTACAATAATGTCTTTTTCTTGGCCCTGAAAACCATCCACCGTTTGTACTTGAATATTACTCGATCCAATATTTTGTTCTATCAATCGCTCACGGATATATTGTACTTGTAGTTTATACGGACTAATAATACCAATGCTTGCTTTTGAGTTGTCTGCAGCAACTTGTGAAACTAATTTCAATACCAAATCGGCTTCTTGCGTATTGCGAATTCCAAATGGCGCACCCACCAATTCTTCCTCATACCCAGTACCAGCTGTATCTACAAATTGCATGATCACATCATCCAGCTTGTGGTCTTTTACACTTGCATGAGCCTCTAATTTGTTTTCATAAAACCATTTCGAAGGAAAATGCATAATCTTTTCATTCATGCGGTATTGCATGGTAAGCATTTGTGAAATCAACTCAATGGGCATCAATTTCTCTAGTAAGCTTTTCGATAATCCATTACGTGCAGCTTCGTCCGATTTAACGGTTGGCGGCAGTTGTAAATGATCTCCAACAAAAATGACTTTCTTTACTTTTTGAATTGGAATCCAGCACATAGGTTCAAGTGCTTGTCCAGCTTCATCAAAAATTAATGTATCGAATTTCTCTTTACCAATTTCTCTATGCATTGAAACTACCGGAGTACAAGTCACCACTTGATTTTTAACCAATACATTTTGTTGTAAAAAAGAAAGGTGATCATCAGCTTGTCCACGCAAGTTTCTCGCTTCTTTTAAAATTGCTTTGCGCTGTTCACGTTCATCGCGGTCAAAATTCCGTTTATATTTATTTGCCATACGAAAATATTCCTCCGCACGTTTTTTCAATTCTTTTACCAAACCAAATTGTGCATGATTGGAAACTTGTCGTTCCAAGCAATACTGCAAATTTTGCTCCGTTACTTTCGATGGATTCCCTAAACGTACAACAGGCAAGCCTTTATGTGCAATGCGTTCCGTCAATACATCTACCGCAGCATTACTTGATGCACAAACCAATACACGTTCGCCTTTTTCAACCAAGGTTTTAACAATCTCAACAATTGTAGTTGTTTTGCCTGTACCAGGAGGCCCATGAATAACGCAAACATCCATTGCTTCAACCGATTTTAGCCACGCCTTCTTTTGAGATGCATCTAAAGATTCTGGAATTACAAAGTTGTGTTTAGAATTGAACGAAGCTTCTTTATCGCCTAAAATAACATCTCGTAAACGGATAGACTCTTTTGACAAACCTTCATCTGAAGCCCACAAATCCATTGCCGACAGCATGGTTTCATAACTGTGCTTATCGAACAATTTATCCATACCAATTTTTCCATCTGAAAGCCAATCGGGCGCTTCGTCTTTCATTAATTGTATGGTTACCAGATTGCTATTAGACGCTGTTATAACACCAAGAATAAAATCCTCTTTGGCATTGCTGTGTTGTTGATTTGAAAACACACGAACCTTATCGCCCGAATAAAAAATATTAGGTGTATCAAATTCATATTTCCGCTCTACCTCAATGTGAAGGCGGTCTGCGTGACCATAAAATTCTGACTTGATAAATAATGGATACCACGTTACACCAATTTCTTTTCGTTCTTGAACGCTTTGTTTGGCTAGTTGTTCTTCGTATATCTGAGCGTCTTCAACCATTTCTAATTTCAAAACACTTTTCAGAGCTTTGAAATATTCTTTCGCTATACTCATTACAACTTATTTTTCTTCTCATCAATTAATTTGCAAAGAGCAGTATACCACGACTCGCCATACCTACGTGTTAGAGGCCCTTTCAAAAAACTATAAATTGGCACGCCCAACTCTTTTCCGTTTGAACAAGCAGGCTTGCAAATGCTCCAACGATCATAATTCAATGCATCAAATTCATCATATTTCGTAATGCGAATGGGATACAAATGACACGAAATTGGTTTCTGAAATTCAACTTTTTTGTCAATATATGCTTGTTCGATACCACACTTTAAAATACCCTTGGGGTCATAGATCGCATAAGCGCACTCTCTATTGTTTCCAATTGTAGGTGTTACGGGTTCTCCTTCTTCATCTGTTACAGATGTGCCATGTTTTTCAATTGCCTTAATCCCTTCTTTCGACAAATAAGGCTTTACAATTGGATATATTTCTTCTAAAATCAATGCTTCATCAACTTCTAAAGGTGCTCCCATGTCGCCTTCAACGCAGCATGCACCTTTACATTTCAATAAATCACAAACAAAAAATTTTTCAACGATATCCTCGCTTATAACAGCATTTCCTAATGAAATCATATTAGCTTATTAGTTATCAACAAATGAATTCTAAGCACAAAGATAATGGTTTTAAAGGGGATTAAATCGTAAATTTAACCATTAAATACATTGAAATAAATGAGTTATTTAGATTCATTAAATGACGTACAACGTCAAGCTGTTGAAAAAACAGACGGACCTGTAATGATTATTGCTGGTGCTGGTTCGGGCAAAACACGTGTACTTACCTACCGCATTGCCCATTTGATCCAAAAAGGCACTGAACCATTCAACATCCTATCCTTAACATTTACAAATAAAGCTGCAAAGGAAATGCAGAATCGTATCCAATCGGTTGCAGGCCCAGAAGCCCGCAATGTAATGATGGGTACTTTCCACTCCGTATTTTCTCGCATCCTTCGCGTTGAATCAAGCAAGTTAGGGTTTCCGAGTAATTTTACGATTTACGATACCGAAGATTCTAAATCGATGTTACGTACCATCCTTAAAGAACAAAACCTTGACGATAAAATATACAAGCCCAATACCGTATTCAATAGAATTAGTGCTGCTAAAAACAGATTGATTTCCTATGTTGAATATTTAGCAAACCCGACTTTTACAGCCGACGACAGAGCTGCCCTTCGTCCTGAAATGGGTAAAATTTACAAGATATATCAGGAGCGCCTTATCCGAGCAGGCGCAATGGATTTTGACGACTTGCTATTTTACACCTATAAATTATTTAATGAACATGCAGACGTATTAAATAAATACCAGCATCGATTTAAGTATATCATGGTGGATGAGTTTCAAGATACAAAC
>JAYTLG010000367.1:0-2702 GCA_043729555.1 Cytophaga sp. | reverse complement strand
ATTTCTATATCTAAATTCAGAAGCATATTCTACTTCTACAGGTATACGAGCAATGTCTTCAAACAAATATTCGGCTACTAAGCCTGCATGCCACGACGTTCCACAGGCTACAATAATGATACGCTCTGCATTTGTCAGTTTGTTTGCATACTGAAGAATACCTCCTAATTGTAAATGGCCTAATGAAGCATTTACACGGCCACGCATACTGTCTTTAATTGACTTCGGTTGTTCAAAAATTTCCTTAAGCATGAAATGCTCATACCCACCTTTTTCAATTTGATCCAATTCAAGATCCAATGTTTGAATGTATGGTGTCTGCGTTACTGCATTTATATTTTTTATTGTTAATTCACCTTTGTTGATGATTGCAATTTCATAATCATTCAAATACACAACATCGTTTGTGTATTCTATTATTGGAGATGCATCTGAAGCTAAGAAAAATTCTTTTTTGCCAATACCAATAACCAACGGACTACCTTTGCGTGCAGCAATCAACATGTCTTTGTCGCTATTGCTCATTACAACAATTGCATACGCGCCCACAACCATCGACAATGCTAAACGTACCGCTTCATCCAATGTGCAATCATTGTTTTGTTTTACATCTTCAATTAGATGTATAAAAACTTCCGAATCTGTTTCACTTAAAAAAATATGTCCTCTTAATTCAAGTTCCGTTTTTAGGGTAGCATAGTTTTCGATGATACCATTGTGAATGATAGCAAGTTCTCTGTTTGAACTATAATGCGGGTGTGCATTTACATCATTAGGCTCTCCATGTGTAGCCCAACGCGTGTGACCTATACCTATATTACTTCTAATTGGAAGATTTTTGATGAAATTTTCCAATTCACTCACTTTACCCTTTTTCTTATAAACGGTAAGTTGATCGGTCATGAGCGCAATTCCTGCACTATCATAACCTCTATATTCAAGTCTTTTAAGGCCTTTAATAATAATTGGACAAGCTTCACGATGGCCTACATAGGCAACAATTCCACACATATAAATTATTTTGCTTTCGTATAATATATTTCCAACCGCATTCGATTTGTTGCGGCATTTGTACTGTTCAATACAGCCCTATTCGTATAAAATGAATTTGCTACCGGGTTAATCAAAAAACCATTATTGGAATATTTTCCAATTAAAAGTGCTTGAATATACGATGTGATATCGAAGCTGTATTGAGTAGTAGTAGTACTTAGTGCGTACGAATATAAATTTGGATAGACCCCCTGCGCGTTGGGCACATTTTCTTTTACATACGCCAACCCTCCTCCGTTATACGTATACGTATTGTCTGAATTTACTTGCAACAATCCAGTAGCAAGAACCTGAGGAAATGTATTTACGTTACTACTAGCATCAAATGGCACTATTAATGTTGCTTTATTTATAATGACCGACCTTCCATCAATTTTTGCCATGCTTAACAAATTCGGCATTGTCACTTTCGTTACTACGCCAGTGCCAGCCTGTATATAACACTTGTTGTTTGTAAATGCATCGCTGATATTGTCGCCATTAGAACTTAATGATGAAATTGGAGTGCCGCTACGATCGCCTATCACTCTATTAAAAGATGGAGAACCTGACGCCAACGTAAATGTGGCAGAATCTCTGGTAGTTCCTCTTTTAAAATATACAGTTAATCTGGTTTGGCGATACAAGTTGCTTCCTGTTGTTGAAAACGAAGAACGAATTACGCTACCCGTTGAATTATTATTAGATTTAACGACAATGCCATAAAAAGCACTTTGAAAATCTGCATTGATTTTATCGTCGGCTGCAACTAACAATCCCGAAGCAAATGTATTTGTCAAAGGAATGCGAAGGATGGTCTTGCGGACAGGCCTTGCTTGAAAGCCAGTCCTTACACCTGCAGCAGTAGCGTCGTAGGTTACAAAATCCGAAGTTGTTTGGTAGGGTATCGTTCCGTCAAGTTGAGTTGTCAATTGGTGAACGGAAAAATCTTGATTGGTTAATGTATCTCCATATGCATATTCGTAATACATGTACAAATTGGAAGAATCAATCACTACCCCAGAATAATCGATACTTGAACTATTCAAACTTAATGCAGCATAAGCTTCAGCATAGGTTTTTCCTGTAAAGCCAGGATCATTGTAAGCGCCAAAAGATAAATACCCTGGCTTCGCACTTATTAATGAATCATTCAGTAAAAATGTACTGTTTAACAATGTTACGGTGTCCGTAAATTGCACGCCCAATGTAGCGTCTGGAGATGCACCTAAATTAAAATCACCATCCTTTTTACAGGAGGTGATTGATAATGTTAGCAATAGAATAGGAAAAGCTGTTATGCTAAATTTAGCCAACCAGTTCGTTGTAAAAATTATAATACTTTTCTTCATCCAATGTTTCGTCTGTAGCTGCTAATAGCTCTACTTTTTTATTTTTTTCAGTTTCAGCAAATAATTTGCTGATACTTTCTGTATAATCTGATTCGGTTCTTATAACAGCGTCAGCGTACTCCAATCCAATTTTAATAAATCCTTCGTAATCTGCAGTATCTAAATTTGACATCATTTTATCTTCAATGTCAAGCATTTTTACTTTGCTCAATAAGTCTTTACCAAATTTGAATTTAATAGGGTTGTTGTGAACTGTAAATACAGACTTTGCATCTTTGAATACAGGATCTAACTTGTAACGTGTTTTTAAATACAAAG
>JAYTLG010000366.1:0-4480 GCA_043729555.1 Cytophaga sp. | reverse complement strand
CCGTACTCTATACCTTCCTCGTCTCGCAACTAGCACCTAGCAACTAAACTTCAAACACACCACTTTTAATACGCATATCTTCGCTTACTTCGCCAAGGTATACATAAATCCAACACTCCATGTCGTCGATGCGTATGTGCTTGCGTAAATAATCACAAGCGATTGGGTCGCAGTGTCTGAGTCGGATGGCATATTCATCTTGGGTAAGAGCATCTTCGTATTGATCGATGGTTTCAAGTAAGATGGGAGAGTTGATGCGATAAATTTCGCCAAAAACTAAATTACTACCGCCCAATTTTAGTGCAGGGTACCAATCTTTTAAATACATATCGCCTTTCACAACGGCATGGCATAACCACTCGGTATTCGAATGGAATACACTCGTAAAGGTATTTAAATCCTTATACGCTTTTTTTAATGTGCCGTAAACAAAGATGTACATAACTGAATGTAGCGAAAAAAAATATACTATTTATTGAATTAGAATTTATTTTGATAGGAATTTGAGAAAAGTGCTTTTAAATGGTCTATGTTTTGTTCTTCAATTTTGGGTCGCAGCTCCAAGCTATTTTATTAAAGCCCTACAGGCTTATTCGCTCTTATCGCTAATTGTTTCGTATACGTATTTTAAATCCTATTTATTTAGCTTCCGTTCGCCGCGGCGAATGTAAATCCAATGTCGCTTAGTTAAAACGATTTTGTTTCAATGAACAGTTTTTCTTGCTTATTCGTTAGATACGTTTTCTTTTATTCATTGTCCTTTTGTCTTGATACAAAAGGATCAAAAAATCAAGGCTTATTTCAAATTGTCTAAAATTTTGGGTCTTCGCGTTAACACTACAAAACCATCTTGAAAAAAAACTAGTTGTAGCGTTCAAAAAGCAAATGAACCAAAATTTCTTAACGCAATTTGAAATGTGGCCGTTTGGTGCTTAACGCAATTGGAGGTGCCACGAATTTAAAATTATTTATTCTTCAATCTAGGGGCGATGCCCCTAGCTAGTAAATTAAAGCCCTATAGGCTTTCCGCTCTTGTCGCTAATTGTTTCGTTTACGGATTGCAAATCCTATTTATCTGGCTTCCTGATTGCAAATCAAGAAGAGCATGAGCAAGAATTTTTTAGGAAGAACTATGATGATTCAATAATTAAATTACTAAGTGGTCAGACCGCTTTTAATTGGGGTATCACCACTGCTCTTAATTCAATCTATCCGATTTCTTAAAACGTATTACCTAAAACGTATTACTTACTCCCCAATCATAAATCGCTTACTCACGCCATTCCACTGATTACGAATGCGCCATTCATTCGGGTAATAATTATTGAAACGATTGGGCATTGCTTTTATCCAGCCCAAGGGTAGGCCTTTGTAGCACATCATATTCCAGCTTTTAGCTTCTTCTTGTAATAGAAATTCTTCTTTGCTTAAATATTTGATTGCTTCGTCGTAGCTTAATTCAATTGAATTAAATAACTCTTTATTTAAATGAATGGAAAGGGCTACGGCTACATCAGGTAAAAAATCCTTGCCTTTTACCACGCCAAGTGGCGTGCCGGCACGGTATATTTTTAGGCACATGCTGATTTGTTCCAGCGCACTTTTATATTCTTCTGCAAAGCAACGATATTCTTCTTTGTGCAAGAACACATAGGTGTCGGCTTTGGTTAATATGTTTTTAGTAATTTCAGGTATCGACGATTTCTCTTTCGCCTTACGGTCTTTGCTCCATTTTTCTCTGCGTCCGCTCGAGTCAAATGCTTCGGCTTCTGCCGGTTTGCGAATCACACTTGCAAAAAATCCTTCGCCGTTTACTTTATGCGGATAGAAGCGATACGTTGGAATGCCTTGTTCTTCGCTGGTTTCAACACCCTCGAAGCTTGGGATATTTAGTTGCAGACCTTCTGCTTGGTATTGTTCTTTCATCCAACGCATGTTTTCTTCATTCTCTTTACGATTGAAGGTGCATGTTGAATAGATGATGATACCACCCGGTTTTAATACTTTCCAGATATCACTTAAAATACGTTTTTGTCTGCTGCAACACATGTCTACATGGGCAGTATCCCATTCTTGTATGGCTGCTGGGTCTTTACGAAACATGCCTTCGCCTGAGCAGGGAGCATCTACAACAATCACATCAAAGAAACTTCCCAAGCGTGCAAAATCGGCCGGGTCGTTGTGCGTTACAATTACATTGTTGTAGCCCCATTTCAATAAATTTTCATCTAAGATGCTAACACGTGTTTTAATAACTTCGTTGCTTACCAATAGATGTTGGTCATTCAATACATCGCATATCAAGGTCGACTTACCGCCGGGTGCGGCACATAAGTCTAATACGTGTAAGGATTCTTTACCTTGAACATAGGCTTCGAGGAGCTGCGCAATAAACATGGAGCTGGCTTCCTGCACATAATAAGCACCTGCATGCAACAAGGGGTCGTACGTTACCGTTGCTTCTTCCGAAAACCAATAGCCTTTGTTGTGCCAAGGCACAGGTGTCAAGTCTAATGCTGTTTTCCATTTGTGTGGGTGTAAACGAATACTGCGTTTGGAAGGCTGTAATAAAGCCTGCTCAAACGCAGTATAGGTATTACCCAAGATACCTTCCATTTGAGAAACGAAAGGAGGGGGTAATGTTATATCAGCCATGTGTTAATCAAATAATGAAAATGTTTCGCCGGGGTAAATTTTAGGCGCTTGTAATAAACAATCCGGACTATCATTGGCGGCAGCGTTAACCGCCTTGTGCGCTTTGTACGACGACATGCTGTTGGTGTCAAATGGTTTTAATAAACTACCAATCTGACTTTCGGTGATGCTTTCAGAAATCCACAAACGTTCTAAGTCTTTGCGCAACATCACAGGCATACGCTCGTGTATCTCGCTTACCAATCTATTCGCTTCGGTTGTTACGATGGTAAAGGTGTTTAGTATTTCACCAGATTCTTGATTTTCCCACGAATCCCATAAACCAGCAAACGAAAACATTTCTTCGCTGTTTAAGGTGAAACGATACGGTACTTTCAGTTTGCCTTCTTTTTTCCATTCGTAAAAACCATCTGCAGGTATAATGCAGCGTTGATCTTTCACACAATGTTTGAAAGGAACTTTTGATGTAACAGTTTCGCCACGCGCGTTAATCATGTTGCCTGCTGTCGATGTATCCAACGACCAACTAGGCACAAGACCCCAACGCATGAAACTTATTTCATTTGGATTTTTGCTGGTGATTACCGGCATCACTTGTAAAGGTGCAACATTGAACCTGGGTTTGAAATTACCCATGAAACCAACGTTGAAACGCTTAGCGATTTCTTCTTTACTTTTTGCTATTGAAAAACGACCACACATATACCTGCAAGTTAGAGATATTGTTGAATAAATTCAACGCTTCTTTCTTCCGACCAATAAAACCCCGTATTATTAAATTGTGAAAAGCCACAATGACCACCGTGTTTAGGCATTTCTAAAGAGAAATTAGGCATCTTTTGCGCTTCTTCTAGGGGAAAACATTCGGCCGTTAAAAATGGGTCGTTTGCTGCACTAATCAATAGTGTAGGCAGTTTGATGTGTTGTATAAATGGCTTGCTGCTGTTTAATCGCCAATATTCGGAAGCGTTTTTAAAGCCATGAAGTGGGGCCGTATAGATTTCGTCAAAAAGATCAAAGGTGCGCATATTTTTTAAAGGTGCTGTATCAATTTGAGGAAAACGGGTCGCTTTTTCACACATTTTCTTTTTTAACGAATCCATAAAACGTTTCATGTACAAACTGTTTTGCCATTTGGCCAACTGAACGGCACTTGCCGTTAAATCACAGGGAACCGAAAACGCAAGTGCACAACGCAAGCGTGGTTCTAAGTCGTTTCCTTGTTCGCCCAAATACTTCATTGTAATGTTGCCACCCACGCTGAAGCCAATCAAGGCAACGTCTGTATAGGGTTTTGGATAGACCGCCAATGCCAACATCGAACGCAAGTCGTTGCTTTCGCCGCTGTGGTAAAAGCGCATCAGTCGATTGGGTGTATCGCTGCAACCGCGGTAGTTCCAAGCCAACACATCCCAGCCTTGTGCAAACAAACGTTTGGCCATCCATTTTAAATAGGGACTGGTAGAACTGCCTTCCAAGCCGTGCGATAGGACGATAAGTTTATCCGACCCTTGTTTATACCAATCGAGATCTAGAAAATCACCATCGGACAATTCTAAACGCTCTCTTTCTGCTTCTATCTGAGCATCAGGTCTAAATAGCGCAGGGTAGATGGTTTCGAGGTGCTTATTTGCTAACCAAAGCGGACGATTATAGGTTGATTGGAGTAGAGGCAAGGGATTAAGTGCTTTTTTACTTTATAAATAAACAGAATTATGCGATATTTGTCGGTATTTCAAAGATAAACAAAAACTATGTCAACTGTTTTACGTCTGGCAATCCAGAAGTCGGGAAGATTGAGTGAAGAATCAATCAAATTAATTAA
>JAYTLG010000365.1:0-8224 GCA_043729555.1 Cytophaga sp. | reverse complement strand
ACAGTCTTTCAGGCAGATAGTATATTGTCTTTAAAATATCAAGCTTATTATACAGCACCTTTTGTAAAAGTAAAGTTGTTAAGCAAGCGTGTGATTGTCTTTGGTCCTGAGGGGGGTAAGATTATCCCTCTAGAATATCAAAACATGAATTTAATTGAAGTGATTGCACGATACGGAGGCATTAAAATAGACGGTAAGGCAAGCAACATTCGTGTGTTGAGAGGGGATTTGCGGAATCCTGATGTGCAATTGGTCAATTTGGGCACAATTGAGGGTTTAAAGCTCGCTTACACAGATATGCAACCTGGCGATATTGTTTATATTGAAGCTCATAGAAGTGCGTTTAAAGAATCGATGATGTCCATTGTTCCATTAGTTTCATTAATAACAAGTCTTGCTACCTTACTCGTGGTGTTTAGATCTCTATAATAGTTAAGTATGTCAGGACACGAAGATCGAAAATCAATAAATACAGATCAATTTGGACAGTTTGAAGAGGAAGTTCAAAATGTTTTAGATCCATATAAACTTTATGTAGTTTTCAAAAAGTCTTTTCTTGCAATGGCATTAATTTTTATAATGACATTTATTGGAGTGCTTTTATTTATTCGCTATGTAAAACCCGTTTATGAATCAAGTTCAACTATTAAATTAGAAAATAGTAATAGGACGAATTCTTTGGGTTTGACATCCTTAAAGGATGAAGAAGATGTTACGAGCCTAGAGGGCGAGCTGGAGATTATTCGTTCGCCTGTTGTTCGTGATAAAGTTATAGCCGATTTGAATTTAGGCATTTCGTATTTCGTTTACGGAAGTATATTATTTGAAGAGAAGTTTAAGAGTTCGCCTTACGAAATCTCCTTTGTAGAAGATTATACAAAACTGGCATACGACATACCACTTGATGTTGAGATCATCGATGAGAATACTTTTCAAATTGAATTTGAAAAACATTCTCAAGCTGGGGTTTTCGGCGAACTATGTAAAACACCCTTTGGTAATTTCATTCTTAAAAAAACCAGTTATTTTAAGGATTTCGACAAAAGTCAAAACACATTTTTTACTTTCAATAGCGCTGATGCATTAAAGGCATACTTTCAAAACAATCTTTTTGCAGACATATCAAATCAACAAGCGCGTACAATTTCTATATCTTTTAAAGATCATAACATCAACAAGGCTTTTAGTGTTGTTAAATCAATAGACTCCATCTATTTTGAACAAACCTTGCAACTCAAATTAAAAACGTTTGACCAATCCATAGAATTTTTAACAAACTCCATTAAAAAAGCGGAAGAGAATTTGATAGATGCGGAAGACAAGTTTGAAACATTTATGCGTAAAAATAAAACCATGGATGTGATGGCTGATTACACTAAATATTCGGAATTAGCAGACGGAAATGTTCAAACTAAAAAAGAACTAACCTTTAATCTAAGTTTACTGAAAAACATAGAAGGCTTAGTAGAGAAGGATAAGGATTTGACAGAGTATATTCCCTTATTATCTAGTCTAGATGACGAACAATTAACAGAACTTATAACTGGGCTTAATCAATTAAATCAAGATCGAGATAATATGCTCTTATCTCAAAATGAAAGCACGCATGCCTATCAAATGAAAAAAAAAGCTGCTTATAATGCCAAGGATAATGCCTTAGAATTAATTACTCAAAATGAAAAAATAATTCAAAAGCAAATTCACGACTTGAATTTGGAATTGTTTGAAATTGAATCATCCATCATGTCTTTTCCTTCAAAAGAGACAGAAATGACGAGGCTGAAAAGACATTATAATTTATATGATAAATTCTATGGATTATTGATGGATAAGCTTGTTGAACAAGGATTGACAAAGGCTGGGGTGACAGTTGACTTCATCATCCTTTCCCAGCCCGCTATTGAACGAGCGCCTATTTATCCTAAAAAAGGACTTATAATATTATCAGGTGTTGGTGTTGCCATTCTACTTTGTTTGCTATTGGTTGTAGCACGTTTTTTGATGTACGAGACAATTACAACCTTGGCCGAATTGGAGCGCTCTATTCCAATACCAATCATCGGTACGGTGCCGGAGTATATTGCAGAGAAAATGCTTTTCTCTCAACTGATTGTAGATAAGAAATCGAAATCTGCGATAACTGAATCGCTGCGTTCTATTCGAACGAATTTGGATTTTATTACATCAAATAAAAAATCTAAAGTTATTTCTGTTACTTCAACAGTTGGAGGCGAAGGAAAAACATTTGTTGCAGTAAACCTAGCAGCCGTTATTGCAATGACAAATCAACGTGTAGTTGTTTTGGATTTGGATATGCGTAAGCCTAAAATTCACTTGGCGTTTGGTGCCGAAAATCATATAGGCTTGAGTACAATACTTATTGAGAAAAATACCGTTGATGAAGTCATTCAATTGTCGCGCGTTCCCGACCTCGACTTTATTACTGCAGGACCGACCCCTCCCAATCCATCGGAGTTGATTTTATTGCCAACATTAGATAAGTTAATTGAGGATTTGAAAAGCAGGTACGATGTAATTATTATTGACACACCGCCTGTCGGTATTGTTACGGATGGTATGTTGTTGATGAGCAAAGCAGACGTTCCTCTGTATATTGTTCGAATTAATTATTCCAAGTTTTTTGTAGCACAAGAAATAAAACGAGCGTTGAATAGAGGTGGCTATAATAAATTACGAGTAATTGCTAATGCTGTACCTATCAATAGAGGGTTCAAGTATAATTATGGTTATTATGACAATGAAACACCTGTTAAAAGTAAAAACTGGATACAGAAATTAATTGAAAAAATATGAGTTTTTTAACTTCATTATTTGGGAAGAAAAAAAACATTCCTATCAAAGACTTTATTTTCGTGGACATGCATTCGCATCTTATTCCTGGAATAGATGATGGATCTAAAACGATAGAAGAGTCCATGCGTTTGCTTAAGCAATTGGAGGAAGTAGGCTATAAGAAAATCATAACAACGCCACATATCATGGGCGATTTTTTTAAAAATACCCCTGAAACCATATTGCCTGGCTTGAGTATGTTGCGCGCGCAAATGAAATTGGAAAACATAGATTTAGAAGTTGAAGTTGCAGCTGAATATTATTTAGATGAATGGTTTATTGAAAAGCTTCAAAATAACATGCCCTTAATGACTTTTGGCGGCAATTATGTATTGTTTGAAACTTCGTACATGAATGAACCTGCGCAATTGCATCAAGCAATTTTTTTAATGCGTTCGTCTGGCTATATACCTGTTTTGGCGCATCCCGAAAGGTATACCTATTTGTATGACAGCTTTGCTTCTTTTCAGAAAGTATATGACATGGATGTGTTGTTTCAAATAAATTTAAACTCGCTTGTTGGATATTATTCTAAACCTGCAAAGATGTTTGCAGAAAAATTAATCGAACATAAGATGGTCGACTTTGTTGGCACGGATTGTCATGGTCAGCGACACATAGACGTGTTGCATCAAGTGAAACATTCATCCTATTATAAAAAACTCAAAGAACTTCCATTGTTAAATAATTCACTTCTTTCATGATACTTGTTACAGGCGCTAATGGGTTGGTAGGTAGCTTCCTTTGCAAAGAGTTAGTTGACAAAGGATATCAGGTAAGAGCCTTTGTTCGTAAAGATTCTGACTGCAGCTTACTACATTCTATTCAAGGTAAAATTGATTTTGCTTACGGTGACATTTTAGATGTAGGTTCGATCATAGACGCCATGGTTGGTATTGAACAAGTAGTGCATACAGCAGCGATTATTTCTTTTTGGACGAAAAAATACGCCGCAATGCACCAAGCCAATGTTGTTGGAACCCGAAATATGGTTGATGTTGCATTAGAAAAAAATATTAAACGATTTATTCATATAAGCTCGATTGCGGCTATTGGGAGAAAATTTAGCGATACTCAAATAGATGAAACCAATACATGGGAAGAGTCTGCGTTAAACTCAGAATATGGAATTACAAAACACCAAGCAGAGCTTGAAATATATAGGGCTACAGAAGAAGGTTTAAATACAATTATACTAAACCCCTCGATTATTCTTGGGCCCGGAATTAAAGGCTCCAGTAGTTTTCGTTTGTTTGAATATGTTGAACAAGAAAATAAATATTATACAGAAGGTCAATTGAATTATGTCGATGTGCGTGATCTGTGTTCGATAATTGAGTTCTTTACATCATCTACCGCCGATTCAGGACAACGATTTATTGTGAATGGTGGATTTACTACATACCATGCCTTTTTTAACCGTGTAGCGGCTATTTTAGATGTTGTGCCGCCCCAAACAAAGGCAACTCAATTTATGAAAGAAATTGCATGGAGACTTGAAGCTGTAAAAGCATTCATAACGGGCAAAGAGCCGTTAGTTACGAAAAGTACTGCAAAATCAGCTTTAAATCTGTTTGAGTATCAATCGGATAAAATAATTAAACGCGCCAATTTTTCATTTAGGGCACTAGACGACACGATTCATTGGACATGCGCTGCAGCATTTAAAAAATAATTAAGCGCTATTGTGTGACATTTTTGAAGGATATGTTAATAAAAAAATCAGGTGTCGATAATCAAATTAAAGTTTAAAATTGATAGCTTTAAGTGTAGTCACAACGTATAAGCACGTATAATTAACCTGTGAAATTATGGCCAGACAAAATAAACGACAATCGGAAGATCGAGAATTGGCCAGAAAATTTGAGTCACTTTTAAAAGAAGGAACTCCTGGCTTTTTTGATGTAAGTGTATACGAAAGTATTATTCAATATTATTTAGAGGAAACGAAATTTAGGAAGGCTCATCGCACCTGTGATATAGCGATGGAGCAACATCCATATTCCGTCGAGATTATGCTTCTTAAAGTTCAAGTGTTGATGCAAATGACACAATTTGAAGAAGCGCTTGAGATATTAGACACTGCACAACTTTATCAGCCCAACGATACCGATATTCAATTGCTAAGAGCCAATATCATGGCGCAGCAAGATGATTTCGAAGGAGCAATGGAGTTGCTTCAAGAGACGCTCTTAATTGCTGAAGAGAAAGATGAAATTCATTACCACATCGGTGTGATTTATCAGGACATGGGCAATTTTGAAGAATCCATCGAGCACCTCAAGCAAGCAATACTAATCAATCCAAAGCACGAAGATGCAATTTATGAACTGTCGTACAGCCTAGAAGTATTGGATCGTTTGGATGAAAGCGAAGCATTTTTCGCACATCTAATTGAACTAGATCCCTATTCACATTTTGCTTGGTTTTGTTTGGGCGTTACCTATTTCAAACAAGGTAAACTTGAGGAAGCGATTAATGCATATGAATTTGTAGTAGCAATCAACGATAAATATTCCTCGGCTTATTACAACCTTGGAGAATGTTACGTTTATAAAAATGAATATGAAAAAGCATTGGAGTTTTTCTTCCAAACAATGGAGATGGAAGATAAGACAGCCGATGTTTTTTATAATATAGCTTATTGCTACGAGCATTTAGGCGCGCTGCCAAAGGCGATTGAGTTTTATAGAAAAGCATCAAAAGCAGACGTACATTTTCATGAAGCCTATTACGGCATTGGAAAATGTTTGGAAGCTCAAGACAAATCATATGAGTCGATTCATTTCTTTAAAAGAGCGCTTAAATTAGACGAAGCCAATGCAGATTATTGGTTGGCAAAAGCGAATGCCGAATACAAAACGGGCAACATTGTGTCAAGCTTAGAAGCATACGAAGAAGCTTGTGTATTAGAGCCTTCCAACCCTGAGTTATGGAAAAGTTGGTCATTTGTGCACTACGAAAGCGGCGATATGGACAAAGCAATTGATTTGATAAATGCAGGAATCGATGAAATTCCTTCAAATGCAGATTTATATTATCGTGCTGTAGCTTACCTAATTACGGCAGGAAGATACAAGGAGGCATTTAATTATCTAGAAAATGCATTAACTTTGAACTTCGAAGCCCATATAACGCTGTTTGAGTTTTTTCCCAAACTGGAAACACAAAAGGCATTATTTAGAATTATAGATCAATACAGAAATAAATAAAAATGTACGATAATTTCACTCTTTCTAAAGTTCCACAGAGAACTAGTAAACCACGCGATTCGGGTTTTACAATGGTAATGGATAAAGGTTTAAGTTGCCGTGAAGTAGAAGATATGCTTTCTGTTTCTAGCAACTACATCGATATCGTTAAACTTGGTTGGGCTACATCTTTTGTAACGCCTACGCTTAAAGAAAAGTTAGACATCTATAAATCTGCAGGTATTCCATGCTATTTGGGTGGAACGTTATTTGAAGCATTTATTGTGCGTAATCAATTTGATGATTTCAGAAAATTGTTGGACAAGTATGATTTAAAACATGCTGAAGTTTCTGACGGTTCAATTGAACTTGGACACGACGAGAAATGCGAATATATCCGTAAGCTTGCAACGCAAGTAACGGTATTGTCTGAAGTAGGATCTAAAGATGCTGAAAAAATCATACCACCTTCAAAGTGGATTAAATTGATGAATACCGAATTGGAAGCAGGTTCTTGGAAAGTTATTGGCGAAGCACGCGAAGCTGGTAATGTAGGCTTGTTCCGTTCAACAGGGGAAGTTCGCTCAGGCTTGGTTGAAGATATTTTAAGTGCGGTTCCGGTTGAGAAAATCATTTGGGAAGCACCACAAAAAGAACAACAAGTTTTCTTTGTAAAACTTTGTGGCGCAAACGTAAATTTAGGAAATATTGCACCACACGAATTGATTCCTTTGGAGACTGTTCGTTTAGGCTTACGCAGCGATACATTCCATCACTTCATGGATAAGTTATAAGGAAGTATGCTTGAATTCTTAAAAGTAGCCATTGATTGGTTTTTACATTTAGATGTACATCTGGGCGAGTTGGTTCGCGATTATGGCACCTTAACATACATCATTCTATTCCTCGTAATATTTACAGAGACAGGATTGGTTGTGATGCCTTTATTGCCCGGCGATTCGTTGCTATTTGCTGCAGGCATGCTTGCTTCTTTTGGCGGTCTCAATCCATGGTTGTTAATTATAACACTAATCATTGCAGCCATACTTGGCGATACCGTAAATTACCATATCGGGAAATTTATTGGTCCAAAAGTTTTTAGTGATGAACCGTCAACGAATTTCTTCCTTCGTTTATTAAAGAAAGAATATTTAATAAAGGCCCAAGCGTTCTATGAAAAGCATGGCGGCAAAACAATCATTATGGCACGCTTTGTTCCGATTGTTCGCACCTTTGCTCCATTTGTCGCAGGTGTAAGCACGATGAACTATTCGAAATTCATAACATACAATATTGTAGGAGCTGTTGTGTGGGTTTCGGGCTTGGTATTACTTGGTTATTTTCTAGCAGAAAATACATTTGTAAGAGAGCATTTTGAGCATGTTGTATTAGGCATCATTGCTATATCTGTAGCGCCTATTGCTTTTGAGATGCTACGACCAAAGAAAGATTAAACTCAAGAATATATATGAAGCCTCGCAGATTAGCGGGGCTTTTTTGTTTCTGCAGAATTCAAAAAAAGTAATTATGAAAACATACGGACTAATTGGCTATCGTTTATCACATTCTTTTTCAAAAAAGTATTTTGGAGAAAAGTTTTCTAGAGAAAATATAACAGATTGTGTGTACGAAAATTTTCCATTAGATACGATTGCAGAGTTTTTGGATTTATTAAAAACAACAAATAACCCGAAAGGCTTTAATGTAACGATACCGTATAAAGAAGAAATCATGCCATTTTTGTCGGAGCTTGATGCTTCAGCAAAAGTGATTGGTGCGGTAAATGTTGTGAAAGTAATGCCGGATGGGAAATTGATTGGATACAATTCAGATTATTATGGATTTAAATATTCATTAGAAAAATTCATCCCCACAATCACAAATCGAAAAGCACTGGTACTTGGCACAGGTGGCGCCGCAAAGGCAGTTGTTGCTGCGCTTAAAGACTTGGGTATCGCACATCAATATGTTTCAAGAACTAAAAGTGAAAACACTTGGAGTTATGCGGATCTAAATAAAAATGTTTTGATGGAGTATACTATCATTATCAATACGTCGCCATTAGGCATGTATCCAGATGTGGACTCTTTCCCGAATATCCCCTATGAATTTTTAACGAGCAATCATTATTTGTATGATTTGGTTTACAATCCAGAAGAAACCACGTTTATGAAAAAAGG
>JAYTLG010000364.1:0-10724 GCA_043729555.1 Cytophaga sp. | reverse complement strand
AAAACGGGATGCAATATCTAATTCACCAATGGCTCCGCCTGCTTTGCTTCCGAGACAAATCTGTTCAAGCGCTTTTAAGTTTTCTTCAACAGCATGTATATCCAATTCTGTAAAAAATGCATGCAAGCGATTCGCATCCATCAGATATTTTACCTTTAAAAAATTTTCTGCTTTACAAAATACAATGACCCCCACATTTATAAACTCTTCGCGTTCTACCCTAGGCACAACACGAATGACCGCATAATCAAATAAGTTTTTTGCGTGCATCGTTGGCTTCGTTTATAAATACAGTTGAATGTTGCATACGCGATAACAAAAACGTTGCGTAGGTATTTCGTTGTTCTTCCTTGCTTTCAAATAGCGCTTCATCTTTCAACCAATCTATTGGTATCAATGCAACAATTGATTCAATAAGGTCTTTGCTCAGAATTTGTTTGCACAACACATCTACTTCTTCTAATTGAGTAGCTTGCTTTAACAATACATGATTTTTAACCAAAGCAAATGGAGTCGTTATATGATCTTTCCAATTGCTCCAATTGTGATGAAAATACAAAGATGCACCTGGATCAATCATCCAGAGTTCTTTGTTCCATATCAGCATATTGGTATTGCGACAAGTACGATCGATATTAGTCATCAAACAATCCAACCAAAGTATTTTAGATGCCTGTAGTGCATCCACGGGCGTTACCGTTGAATCGAATGTAATGGCACCCGATAAATAATGAAGTCCCAAATTTAAGCCAACACTAAATTTTAATAAATCTTGGATTTCTTCGTCGGCTTCACTCCTACCAAATCCCTCATCCAGATTCATAAATACCAATTCCGGAACGCGCAAGCCTATTGCACGAGCAAGCTCCCCTCCGATCAAATCAGCAATTAAGGCATTGGTGCCTTGTCCTGCACCACGAAACTTAATGACGTATAAAAAGCCATCGTCCGCTTCTACAATCGCAGGCATAGAGCCGCCTTCACGCAAGGGCGTTACGTAACGTATTACGTTGACAGTTCTAAGTTCTAAGGCTGTTTGATTCATATAATCTATTTTTACCAATAGCAATCAAAGATAATTCGCCGAAACGAACAAAAACATATAAATGAAATTTATTTTACAAAGTCGCCATATCAATCACAAATCGATAACGCACATCTCCTTTTATCATACGATCATACGACGCATGAATATTTTTAATATCAATCAATTCAATATCTGAAGTTATGTTATGTGCGGCACAAAAGTCAAGCATTTCCTGTGTTTCAAGCAAGCCACCAATATTTGAACCAGCCAAACTTTTTCTACCTCCAATAATACTAAATGCATTTAATTGATACGGTGTTGGCGGTACTCCGACACAAATATGCACGCCATTGGTTCGCAATAGCGACATGTACATATTCAAATCATGTGGTGCAGAAACCGTATCTAAAATAAAATCAAAATAGCCTTTAACAGATTTCACTTTTTCGGCATCTGAAGTAACAATGAATTTATGTGCGCCTAATTTTTTAGCGTCCCCTTCTTTATTCGGAGAAGTACTCAACACCGTCACTTCCGATCCAAAGGCTACACCAAACTTAACCGCCATGTGTCCCAAGCCACCCAAACCAAGTACTGCAAGTTTATGGCCTTTACCTACCTTCCAATGTTTCAAAGGAGAATACGTCGTGATACCAGCACACAATAAAGGCGCAGTCGCAGCCAGATCTAATTTATCGCTGATATGCAATACAAAATCTTCGTGTACCACTATGGTATTTGAATAGCCACCGTAGGTTGGTGTCTTTTTATCTTGCCCCAAACTGTTGTATGTACCTGTCGAACCATTCACGCAATATTGCTCAAGGCCATCCTTACAGTTGTCGCAGGTTCTGCAGGAATCAACCAGACAGCCTGTGCCAGCTAAATCACCTACTTTAAATTTCTTTACCTGTGTACCAACTTTTACAATCTTACCCACAATCTCATGACCGGGCACCATCGGGAAAATTCCTGGAAACCAATCATTACGTATCTGATGTAAATCGGAATGACATACTCCACAAAAGCTGATATCAAATTGCACATCGTGCGGACCAACATCTCTGCGTTCAAACGACCATGGTGCTAAATCTGTTTTTTCATCTTGAGCTGCGTAACCTTTACTTTGTACCATATTATTTGAGTTATAGATATTATATTATAAAATTTGTTGGAGGAATTTTACGTAAGAAAATAAATACGTAACACAGGTATGCATTCCAATAATCAAATTACAAAATTTGATTGAATAAAGAATACAGATTTGGGTTTATATAACTTAAACCTATTAGTAAATCAATCTGGTTAAAAATACGGATTAAGAAGTTCTACCTTTCAATATTAATTGAACAAAAAAAGCAATGGATAAATCCATTGCTTTTGGTCTCTGTGTTTAGTTCTTTCTACTTACAACTCAATATATTTTTAAGTATATAAGCCAAGCTACCTGCATAAATCTTGTAATTAGAAGGAACCGTAAATACATGATAACCTGTATTGTCGTATACATTGTATATAATTCCATTGTTATACGGCAGTACAATAAATTCAATTTCATTTTTTGTATTATAAAAATCTCCTTTTTGTGAAGTACCACCCAATATCGTTCCGTCTTTGCTTATAAGTTTACCGTTTCGGTCTATTGATGCTATCTTTTCGCCTTTAACATCTTTGATAATACTATCTGTTGAAATGACAGCAAAAACTATACCTTCTGTATTTTTCATTACTCCCAAACTATCTAACTCAGCAGAAATCGGTGGCGTGTACTTTTGTGCAGATGAACAAAAATGTGCAAATACGATAAATAAGGTATGAAATAATATTAATGGAATCACTTTCATATGTGTAGTATTTAAATCACTGATTGCATAAAATATAGCCTACTCAATTATCAAGTATCAACTATCACAAAGTTCTAAACATCACGCATTAAAACATTATATAATTCACTGTAAGTATTACATAATTTGCATATTAAATTATACTTACATACAATTAAAAAAGAAACACTTATTTTTTAATCGATGTATTTGCTAGTCCCATTCGTTTTTATTCTATTCGAATTATACTGCTTAATGTACCACCGGCCCACTACTTGTATGTACCTCTGTAACAATGCCCGCCATTCGTTTTTCTCCAAAAAAAAATATCAAGAGCGACACAATAGCTGTACCCAGCATCAAGCTAAGCATCGGCAATAAACTTGCAGCTTCAAACATCCCCACTCCGATGGATGCTATTGCAGCAATTCCAATCTGTGTAAATCCCAGCATTGCAGCAGCACTTCCTACATTTTTCGTAAAAGGTGCAAGTGCTAAAGAAGAAGCATTGGGATTAATTAATCCAACACAACTTAAGAAAATAAAGAGCATGGCGAGTGTTGAATACAAATTCATCCAACCATTTAAGGAAATAATCATGAATACAATTCCAGCAAGTACTTGTGTAATTATTGCAAAACGAAAAATAGCATGACTGCTAAACTTCTTCGTTAAGAAAATATTTAATTGACTCGCACCAATAAAACCAATGGACAAAAAGGCAAAGATTCCACCATACATTTGTGGACTTACATGAAACAATTCAATAAATACGATGGGCGAGCCTGCTACATAAATAAATAATGTTGCAAATGAAAACGAACCTGCAAGCGCATAGGTAAAAAATTGTGTGTTTGAGAATATAGCGAAATATGTTTTAACCATTGGTTTCAATTGCAGCGAAACTGATTTATCCGGCTCGCGCCCTTCTGGAAGAAACAGAAACACAATGGACATTGCAAACAATGCTATAAGCGCTAATAAGATAAACACAGCTTTCCAGCCAAAAGTAATGGCGACAAAACCGCCAATGCTTGGTGCAAGCAAAGGCGACAAACCAATGGTGAGTATAAGCATGGCAAAGATACGTGTGCCTTGTTCTGGTGGAAAGAAATCTTTCACCATTGCGATTGCACCAACACCAGCTACACTGCCTCCTAAAGCTTGGATAAAGCGAAGGGATATTAACATCTCTACACTGTCCGACAACGTACAGCCCAAACTCGCAAATATGAAAATACTTAAACCCACAAACAAAGGTCCTTTTCGCCCAAACCGATCCAAGAGTGGACCATACATCAATTGTCCTAAGGCCATACCAATAAAATAACTGGATACAGATAAAGAAACCCGCGCCGTTGTTGTATGCAATTCACCCGCAATTTGTGCAAATGCAGGTAAGTAAAAGTCGATGGCAAAAGGCGAAACGGTTGCCAGCATACCAAGTATTAAGGTAATGTAATTTCTATTTTGTGTATGTCGAGTCATAGGGAGTTTGTAATTCTGAATCCGTAACAGGAATTATACGTGTAACGTTCCTTAATATGAAAACCGAACACAAAGGTAACATAGATTAATGAAATAGTGTAGGCATTATCCTTTGTAAATAAATGTAACAGTTCAATCTATTTATTTTCACCTCGTAAAAAAACAATGTATCCTTGAAAATAAATTTAAAATTTGTATTCATTTTACAAACCAACCAGCTACATGCAAACTTACATCAACCAACTTATTGAGGATTTGTGCGCGGCACATAGGCCTGAAAATAGTATTAACAGAAAACTCATAGAAGAAAACTTCGAAGCGCACATGGCAGAATTTGAGCGTTATATGAGTGGCGAAGGACGACAGCGCATTCGCAAGATTATAGGTATGAAAAAAAATCCTTCCCACCAGCCGATCGATTGACCGAAGAACAGCTCAATGCGGTTTCCGAAGCATTACTTGAATGTATCTATAGTTGGAACATTTGTTTTGATATGCCTGAGCTACTTCCGGTAGGGTTAAAATATACATTATTGGTGGATGCATTAAAAAACAAAGTAGTTGTGGTGAGTTCTGGTTTTACCCATCTTGAATTATGTAATTACGAAAGTGCATCTTGTCCCTTTGGCATCGAATTCTGTAGATGTATAGAAAGCGAAGAGGATATCGAATTCATGAAATCTTTTGGAAAGAAATAGTATATGGTATCGAAAACAATAAAGCCACATTAATCTACTTATTCATGTTCATAAATGAATCCCACAAAGCCTGTTTCCTTTATGAGTTTCTACTACAATCCCCACTGTTCATAACCGCTATAATTTTAATATAAATAGTTTTAGAATAAGGCCGATGAATGCTGCGCCTAATATAATAAATGGTTCCTGAAGCTTTTTAAATTTCAATAGTATAAGCGCAGTCGCTAATGCCAGAAGTATCGTAGGCATATCCATCAATGTTCTTTTACCTAACACAATTACAGCTCCTGCAATAGCTCCAATAGCAGCAGCTGTTACTCCATCAACAAAGGCTTTTATGGCTGGATGTTTTCCATACTTTTTAAAATAAGGTGCAGGAAGTATTGTAAATAGATAACATGGTACAAAAGTAGCTAGTGCAGCAACACAAGCTCCCCAGAAACCAGCTGTTAAGTACCCAATAAATCCAACGGTTATTACAACTGGTCCAGGAGTAATCATTGCTACCGCTACTGCATCTACAAATTGTTGTTCGTTTAGCCATTGATATTCTTTTACAACACCGCCATATAAGAAAGGCACGATAGCCAAACCACTTCCAAAAACAAATGCCCCAGCCTTTGTAAAAAACCACGCAATCTGCCAAAGTTTACCTGACATTGTTGCTTGTATAGGTATGTTCAGTAATACTGGAAAAGCTATAGCTTTTAATGATTTACCTGAGAGTTTTGGTGTTGCTTTTATAAACCAGTACAATATCCCTGCACCAACAATTAACCACATATTTTCTTCTTCTGCCCAAAATGTAGTGAAAGTAAGAATGATAAAAATCCCCCACAGCCACCAATCTTGTCCTAAACTCTTTTTGGTTAGTTTGTAGCTACTAATTGCAATGATTCCAATTACTGAAGCTCCTACCCCATAAAATATCGCTTGCATCCAGGGTAATCCACCAAACGCAACGTACGCATAACCTATACCCAATACCATCAAAAAAGACGGAATTACAAATGCCAGCCCTACCAATGTGGCTCCAAGAATTCGATAGTGTACATATCCCAGATATATTGATAACTGAGCGGCTAATGGACCTGGTGCAAGTTGCGAAAGTGCCATACCTTCTTTGTAGTCATCTTCAGAAATCCATTTTTTATTTTCCACTAAATCGCGGTGCATATAACCCACAAGTGCTACCGGTCCGCCAAAACCCCAGGTACCTAACTTAAAAAAATATATAATCAGGTCTTTTAGTGAATAGATTGGTCTTATATGTTGCTCTTCCATCGTTTATCTAGTATTGTTTAAATTCCCAGCCGTGAGTTTCATTACTTACATACTTACTCCAGCTATATAAAGCATCGTAAATAATCATTCCGTGTTTTAACATTTCGTGATCCTCTTTTATATTATAAGATAGACCGGCCGATATAGCAAATAACCCAGCGGCCTGAGAAGCAAGTTCATAATTATCCGTATCAGCAGCTCTAACAATTAAGGCTAGTCTGTGCAAAGCTTCATCTTGCAACTGATGTTTTTTAAGAATATAATCAAACGTACATTTATCTCCTTCGTGCGTATATTCAACGCCTGCAATATCGTATGGAATAGCTCCATATTCTTCAGCCTTTTCAAGTACCTGCTCGGTTGGTACATAAATGAACGTTGCATCTTTATCTATGAATCTTGCGATAAGCCAAGGACAAGCTATACGATCAATTTTAGGACGCTCTCTCGTAATCCACTTCATACGTTTTTAATTTATAATTCTATTATTTGATACCCCACACCATAACTATTTTTTATTTCTATTTCCGCTTTTGCTAGCTTCATCTTACGACGGATATTTTTTATATGAGCGGATAGAATATTAAAAGAATCCATGTTATCCGTATCATCACCCCACAGATATTCAGCTAATGCCAACTTAGGTATTACTTTATCCTTATTGCCAATTAAGTGAAGTAAAATTTCATATTCTTTTTTTGTAAGTATTACCGGATTGCTCCATACAAAAACTGTCCTTAAAGCTAATTCAATAACAAGGTTCGCAAAATATATTTTATTGTTGCTTTGAAATTTTCTCCTCCTAATTACTGCATTAATACGGGCACTCAATTCAGAAAAATAAAATGGTATTGTGACAAAATCATCTGCTCCTATGTTTAATAATTTCACCCTATTATCTACCGATGCGCCAGAAGATAGGATTATCAAGCCTCCTACATTATTATTTTGCTCATAAAGTTGAATAAAATCAAAAATATTTTGATCATCAACATAATTAAAAAGGGTGCAATCATACTCATATAGTGCTAATTTTTCTGTAGCATCTTCAGATGCATTCACAAAATCACACACATAACCTGCTTCTTTAAACTCTTGTTCAAATGAATCTGTTTCACGCTGAAGATGTCCTACAATCAAAATTTTCATACCTCATTTTCTTATGGCAAACATACGCTACAATTGTGAATTTAGAGTGAATTTTTTTACCAACGAAAACATTCGTTAAAATAAAAAAATGGAGGGGAAATTCGAACAACATTGTCTGTATTACTGAAACTGTTCAATAACCTGGGATTACGTGGATTCCTTATATCATAAATCGTAATTCCTCTGCCAAAGTCATGGGCAGAATTAACCAGAAGGTTTCCTATAGCATAGATGGATCCTACCTGTCTTGGTGTTGTTATATGTTTTACAAATTGAGGATTGTTAATATCAGTTGCATCCACGAGATCAAATCCTCTGCTTCCATTCGCAATAAAAATGTAGGGTGCCTGCCAGAACATTTGCCAGGTTGAACCATAATCAACATGTGCCTAACCAGACATACAATGTCTCTTGGTCTGAACTGGATTTCTTAGATCGCTTAAATCCCAAATTTGAAACCCGCAACCATCTTGTAGTAAAATATATTTATCATGCTGTGGAATGGCATGCTGTTTTCGAAACGTAGCCGTTCTTGAATCGTATATCTCCGCTACCTGAATAGGCTGTCTGGGATTCGAAACATCCCATACTAAAAGACCTCCCGGAGGTCTACCGCTATCGGGTGTAAAGGTTGTAACCAGATACCCGTTATGCATTGTAGCGATATTGGAACCAATTTGCATACAAAAAATACCATAATACGTTTTCCATTAAAAAGAAAATGGCTTTCATGCCGCGTTTTTTTTATGCTAAGTACATTTGCGATTTTCGCCATGGTAGGCAACCGCTTATCTCGCCGTGGTTAGGCTTTTTCAGCCAACCACCTACTGCACTATGATGCTAATGAAGTCATTGACAAACCACGGCAAAAAAATATCAAACAGTTACGAAGCGAATAAAAACTCATCAAGAATAGAGCTAGATAATCTATATATCTTCGTCACAGACTTTGAATATTACTAGTGACGACACTTAATTAAGATTTCATTATATTGCTAAAACAATTCCTTCTGATAACTATTTATTAACATTTATAGCAATAATGAATGTAATTTTTAAATTAACCATACTGTCTTTAGTTATTCTTTTTTCATGTTCCAACGAAGATGAAGTGTCGATAGGAACACAAGTCTGGACAAAATCAAATCTTAATATAGCAGTATTTAGGAATGGAGATTCAATACTAGAAGCAAAGACATTAGACGAGTGGAATAAAGCCATAAAAAGTAAACAGCCTGCCTGGTGTTATTACGGTAACAAACCTGAAAATGGAAAACTTTATGGCAAACTGTATAATGTGTATACAGTAACTGATCCTAGAAACTTAGCTCCTGAAGGCTGGAAGATTCCTTCCGATGAGGAATGGCAAACATTACAAAATTATCTTGGAGCAAGAGACGCCGGAAAAAAAATGAAATTACCAGAACTCTGGGGAAAAGACAATACGAATGAAAGTGGCTTTAGTGCTTATCCAGCAGGGATGAAAAATTCTTATGGTTTTTCAGATCTGGGATTTAGGACTTTTTGGTGGAGTTACCCTGACAATAGTTATAAACAACATGTATATACACTTCTACGCAATGATGATGATCTTTCACGATTCACAAGTTCTTATGGAGTTAATGAAAGTGGATATTCTGTGCGTTGCATTCGGGAATAGATCAGATTAAAAATCTGCTCGAGCAAGTATTGAATAAAAAATAAAAGCCCTTGATAAATCAAGGGGTTTGTAGAGAGGAAGAGCCGAATTTCGAACTATTTCATTGAAAATTTTCAAAAATTCAAGGTCGCAGAATGAGAAATAGATTTTGTACACTTTACGATCAAAATTTTCGAACCAACTATTAAAGGAAATTGAAATACTAGATAGTTTGAAGTGCTACATTTCAAATAATCATAAAGTAAGACATTTTAAAAATATCAACATTGAGTAAATGGAAGAAATGGAAAGGTTACAAAGACAAATCCTTTTCTTATATTATTCGTTTTGATGTGTTGAGGTATCTTATTGCGGTGGAAAGAAAAGGATGATGTTGATAAAATAGAGCTTATTCCATTTTGATTATGTCGCAGGAATGTAAATATCAAACGTTGCCCCTTTCATTAATTCGCTTTTTGCGGTGATGATACCGTTGTGATTCTCTACTATTTTTTTTACGATGGCAAGTCCAATTCCTGTACCACCGTATTCTTCTTTGTTATGAAGTTTTTGGAATACTCCAAAAATACGTTCGTTGAAATGTGGTTCGAAGCCGATGCCATTGTCTTTAATAGTGATATGGCAATAATTTTTTTTCCGTGAGAGCTTTTCGTTATTTGATTCACTCCCTTTAACAATTTCACACTTTATTGTTATGTGTGATGGTATTTTGGAATTTGAAAATTTGAGTGCATTGCTTATGAGGTTGTACATGAGTTGGCGAAACTGAAAAGGGATAATGTTGGCAGTGCAGAGTTCGGCTTCGATGGTTGCGTTTTTTTCCTGAATAGTATCTTTTAGTTCGATTTTTACATCTTCTATAATTATGTTGATATCTGTTTTTTCAAACTCGAGTTCAGTAGTGCTGATGCGTGAGAAGGCAAGTAAATCTTGAATAAGTTGTTGCATTCTTTCTGCTGTTAATCGCATTCGCTGAAAATTATGTTTGCCCTTGTCAGATAGATTTATACTTTCCTCTTCAAGTATGATTCCAGCGAAAATTTGTATTTTGCGTAATGGCTCTTGCAAATCATGACTTGATATATAAGTGAATGCCAGTAGTTCTTTGTTAGCAATAATTAACTCTGTTGCTCTTTTTTCCTTCTCATCGTTTTGAAAAGAAAGTTCTATGTTAGCAATGTTTAACTCTGCTGCACGTTTCCCTTTCTCTTCGTCTTGAAAAGCTAGCTCTTTGTTAGCAGTGATTAACTCTGCTGCACGTTTTTCCTTCTCTTCATTTTGAAAAGCTAGTTCTGTGTTAGCAATGGTTAATTCTGTTGCGCGTTTTTCTTTCTCATTGTTTTGAAAAGCTAGTTCTGTGTTAGCAATAATTAACTCTGTTGCTCTTTTTTCCTTCTCATCGTTTTGAAAAGAAAGTTCTGTGTTAGCAATGCTTAACTCCGCTGCACGTTTTCCTTTCTCTTCGTCTTGAAAAGCAAGCTCTTTGTTAGCAATAATTAACTCTGTTGCGCGTTTTTCTTTCTCGTTGTTTTGAAAAGCTAGTTCTGTGTTAGCAATGGTTAACTCTCTTGCACGTTTTTCCTTCTCATTGTTTT
>JAYTLG010000363.1:0-6312 GCA_043729555.1 Cytophaga sp. | reverse complement strand
TTTTATTGATTGGCGCTGGGGTGAAGCTTATTTTGCACAACAATTATTAGATTATGACCTAGCCGCCAATAATGGCAATTGGCAATGGGCTGCGGGCACCGGTGCGGATGCACAACCCTATTATAGAATTTTCAATCCCATTCTTCAGCAACAAAAATTTGATCCAGACTTTATTTATATAAAAAAATGGGTGCCTGAATTTGGAACATCTTCGTATATTGAACCAATAATTGACCACAAAGAAGCCATAACACGTGCGAAACATTTATTTACAGCACTAAAATAATACAAACATGAAATCTTTCTACATTCTTATCTTATCGATCGCACTTAGCAATATTGGTATTGCTCAAACAATCCATGTAAAATTAATCGATGGACAAACACAGAAACCTGTTACTGCGGTGAAAGTAAAATCTACACACGACCACGACTTTATAACATTTTCAAATGATAGTGGTTATTTCGCAATTAAATTAAAACACAGCGACACCATACTTATTGAAAAAGATTACTACTATCCCATGTTTATTGGATTGGCATTACATAATTTTGACAGCACCCATGTTATTCAGATTACATTAACGGCATCCGAAACAATTTATTCGAGTTTAACAGAATTTAAAAAAATGAATTTACAAGCATTCGAATACCACTTCACACACGATGAAGTTGGAGATAAGAGTGCAGCAAAAATCACCTTATTTCAAACCAACGAGGCCTTAACTACTCAAAAAATATGGACCGGTGGAGGTGTTAAAATAGCAACTGTGGATATTTTCTCAAATTCAAATCAAAAAAATCATTATAAGGAAAAGAAATATTAAAGTATGTTATGTATCTTCCTGAAATAGCGGAACAAATTGAACATAAAAAAAAGGAAGTGCTACAATGTAGTAGCGCTTCCTTTTTTTATGTCTTTTATTTCTTAACGAACTCCGTAACCATTTAATTTATATATCAAACCAATTGCTAAAACAGATTTGAATTGTGTTGCAGGCCCCAGTGTTCCATTATCTCTTACTACATCAAAATCATCATCATAAACTAAATTGGTAGTAAATGTTGTTGTTAGGAATTTGTTTACTTTCAAGAATAAAAAACAATCCCAGAATACATCAACATTCGTATTTTTATAATTATTGAATAAAAATAATTGCGTTGCAAACGTGACATTTTTAACTACTTCAGCTTTATATCTAAACGTAAAAGACAAACCATACTCCTCTTTAAATTTACTTCCAGGTGTTACACCATAAGCTCCTAAATTAGAAAGTCTTGTATTATTGACAATTGTATATTTTGCAGCAACTGGTGAGAATAAGAAACTTGTACTTTTAAACGGTACATATTCTATACCCAATGAAACAGTAATAAAAGCAGGCGCAAGAAAGTTAGATATTTTTTTTGCAGAATCAATTGGCAAGTCATCGTAATACGTATACCCGTCTGCAAATTGCGATCTAAAATCGGCTAATGCAGCATAGCGAATTTTCTTTGTATGCTCAATGGCTAACTTTGTTTGAAAATATATACGATCTTCCGTTTTTTTGAAGGGCACACTACTTTTACCAACACGTTGCACACCGTATGCTAAGTCAATAAAGTTCGACCAATGCACACGTTCTTTATGATAATTTAAATTACCCAGAACAATTGCTGTGAATGAAAGTGCACTTTGTCCACCTCCAGACCAGTTGGTTAAGCTAACATTGTTAAAATTTAGGCCAAATGTAGCACCTCTTGTCCAAATCGTATCTTTTGGCGGTTGTATAATCTTTGTAACATTTGCTAAGGAGTCACTCTGCTGTGCAAATACAAGCTGAGAACTGATGCACAGAAGGCATGAAAGTATATACCTTTTCATTTTATTTTAATCTTATAATCGTTTAAACTTATTTTTTCAACAAATCTCTAATCTCGGTCAATAACACCTCTTCCTTAGTAGGTTCAGGAGCAGCAGCAGGTGCGACTTCTTCTTTCATTTTCAAATTATTCATCCCTTTCACCATAAGGAAAATCACAAATGCTAAAATTGTAAAATCAATCACCGTTTGAACAAAACTACCATAGGCAATGATTGCAACACCTGCTTCTCGAGCTTTTTCTAAGCTTTCAAATTTCGTTTCACCAAATGCATAAAATTTATCTTTAAAACCTTTATCACCCATAAAAAGGCTTATCACAGGCATGATCATATCGTTTACTAAAGACGAAACAATTTTACCAAATGCGCCACCAATAATAACGGCGACCGCCAAATCTACTACATTGCCACGCATTGCGAAGGCTTTGAATTCTTTAATAAAACTCATGGAATAACTATTTAAATTATTATTTAACTGATTATCAAGCCAAAATTAACTTTTTATTTATAAATTAAAAATTTACAGATCATGAATACTGGAATAAAATAGTTTTATAACAGTATCTTTACATATATGCACCCGATGTACAAGTATGTGTTTTGTTTTTTTTGTATGCTCAGCACTCTATTATATGGACAAGCGCAAGATACAACAGAATTCAAAAAAGAACGCTTCATCCCTGTTGTTGCGAGCGCAGGTGTTATCTATACAGGTAGTGTAATTGGTTTATATCAATTGTGGTATAAAGATTATGCGACGGAATCGTTTCATTTTTTTAACGACAATTCGGAATGGATGCAGGTAGACAAAACTGGCCACTACTATACAGCGTATCAATTAAGTAGAATTTCAACGGATGTGCTTTCTTGGACAGGCACCAAAAGAAAAAAAGCGATTTGGTTTGGCGCAGGAACTGGCTTACTGGTACAAACAACTATTGAAATCTACGATGGTTTCTCGAGTGATTGGGGCTTCTCTATGGGCGACATGGCCGCAAACACCTTAGGCTGCGCAACGCTATTGAGTCAATATCTTGCTTGGAATGAGATTCGAATTATACCTAAATTTTCCTATCACAGTACCCAATATGCTGATGTAAGTCCAGAATTACTCGGTTCAACTTTTGGGCAGCAGTTGTTGAAAGATTATAATGGCCAAACTTATTGGCTGTCGTTTAACATTCGAAAATTAACCCAAAAAGATTTCTTTTGGCCTGTTTGGCTTTGCCCTTCAATAGGCTATGGTGCAGAAGCTATGGTACGTGGCAATACAGATCAAAGCATTGCACAAGGCTATCATCCGTATCGACAAGTGTTTTTATCGCTTGATATAGATTTGCAAAGTATACGCACACGCAGTAAATTCTTGAAGACGCTGTTTTACACCGTCAACATGTTAAAAGTACCCATGCCTACACTACAATTTAGCGAACATGGGGTAAAATTTCATGGCATATATTTCTAATACAATTATGAAAATTGGTGATAAAGTACGCTTGGTGCACGGTAAAGAATCAGGTACAATTACACGCATCATTGATGCGCAACAAGTGGAAGTTGAAATTGAAGATGGCTTCAGAATACCTGTTGCCGCAAGAGAGATAACCATTATCTCAAGCACCGAAGATATTTTAACAGGAAAAGTATCAACACCAACAGAGGTGCATGAAGCAACGTCGCTGCAATCCTTAGAAGGCAATGTACAGATAGCATTTCAAGCATTTAACGATAGAACACACAGAGTTCTACTCATCAATCAACGCAACTGTTCCATCCTATTTAGTTGTTATAAAAAAACAAAACAAAGCACTCAACTTATCCATTCAGGTTTATTGGAAAAAGGCAAACTGGTAAGTTTGGATGAATGGAATACGAGTGAATTTTCGTTGTGGCCAAGTTTGATTTTTCAAATCATTTATTTACTGCCCGTCGTTGAAAAAATCATTCAACCTTTTTCATCTGAAGTACAAATCAAAGCGGAGAAATTTTATAAAAATAAAAAACACCACGCATTGCTAAAAGGTGAAGCCAATACTTGGGCAATTGATAGTGATTTAAAATTAAACGATAAAAATATTGAACTGTTAACATCAACATTAAACAATTCGCCTAAGTCATTAGCAGATTTAAATATCGAAATTCCTACAAAAGAAATCGACTTACACATTGAAAAGCTCGATGCGGATTGGGACAGCCTTACATCGTTACAAATTATGCATTTGCAAACGAGTACGTTTGAAAAAAAACTTGACTTAGCCATCGCCTCGGGCATGAGCGACATTACTTTTATTCATGGTGTTGGCAACAATGTGTTGAAAAACGAAATTCAAAAACGCCTGAGTAAAGATAAACGCATCGACCATTTTAAAGACGCACAAAAAGAACGTTTTGGGTATGGAGCAACTTTTGTAAAGCTGAAATAGCTTTACAAAATTCCAAAAAACAAAAGGACAAATTCCAAACCGCTGGAATAACTGCATATTTAATGTTTTTGTTATTTGTATTTTGGGTTTTGTTATTTGGAATTTGTGTACCTTTACATGGCAATACAAGCTGTCTTATCGCCGTTTGCTTTCGGGCAGAGGGAGGAAAGTCCGGGCAACATAGAGCATCTTACTACCTAACGGGTAGGCTGTTGATTTGAAAAGATTGATGGACAGACAGGGCCGCAGAAAATAACCGCCACACTTCGGTGTGGTAAGGGTGAAAAAGTGAGGTAAGAGCTCACTCGTTATGCAGTGATGTGTAATTGGGGTAAACCTTAGGAGTTGAAAGACCAAATAGGTTCCGGATATGGTGCTGCTCGTACCAGATAACACGCAAGTGTTATTAGCCGGAATGGGTAGGTCGTTTGAGCCTTGTAGTGATGCAAGGTCTAGATAAATGATAAGAGTCCCGATTCCGATAGCTATCGGGATGGGGAAACAAAACCCGGCTTATAGGCTTGTATTGTTCTTTTACTAAGTGTAAAGTTTAGCGTATAAAGTGTAACGAACTTTTACACTTTACACCTTTTGCTATAAGAAAATGTACTCATTAACAACATTCTTTCTATGCCTAAAATCTTAATCATCGACGACGAACGCAGCATCCGCAGTACGTTAAGAGAAATTCTCGAATACGAAAAATATACCATCGAGGAAGCGAAAGATGGCGAAGAAGGTTTAAAAATGATTTTAGAAAACGACTACGATGTTGTTCTATGTGATATTAAAATGCCTAAAATGGATGGCATGGAAGTGCTTGAAAAGGTTTACAGTTTAGGTAAAGACGTTCCTTTCATCATGATATCCGCACATGGTTCTATCGAAACAGCCATCGATGCTACACGTAAAGGTGCCTATGATTTTATTACCAAACCACCCGACTTAAATCGTTTATTGGTAAGTGTGCGCAACGCAATGGATCGTTCGCATTTAGTAACCGAAACAAAAACACTTAAAAAGAAAGTCAATAAAGCATACGAAATAATTGGCGCTTCTCTGGAGATTGAACACATACACAAAACGGTTAGCAAAGTAGCACCAACCGATGCACGTGTAATGATTACAGGTCCCAATGGATCTGGTAAAGAATTGGTAGCACGTGCCATACATACACAAAGCAAACGTGCCAACGAACAATTGGTAGAAGTAAACTGCGCAGCTATTCCATCTGAATTAATTGAAAGCGAATTGTTCGGTCATGAAAAGGGATCGTTTACGTCGGCAATCAAGCAACGCATTGGCAAGTTTGAGCAAGCCAGCGGCGGGACCTTATTTTTAGATGAGATTGGCGACATGAGCCTTTCTGCACAAGCCAAAGTATTGCGCGCATTGCAAGAAAATACCATCACTCGCGTTGGGGGCGAAAAAGAAATCAAAGTAGATGTTCGCATCATTGCAGCAACTAACAAAGACTTAGCAAAAGAAATTTCAGAAGGTCGCTTCAGAGAAGATTTATTTCACCGCATCAATGTAATACCAATCGAAGTACCAGCGCTTAATAAAAGAGCAGACGATATTCCGCTTTTGATTGAACATTTCTTAAACCTAGTAGCCGACGACTATGGTACAACAGCAAAGAAAATAGATGCGAAAGCAATAGATGCCTTGAAAAAATTACCATGGACAGGTAATATCCGAGAATTGAAAAATGTGGTAGAACGTTTGGTAATTATGAGTGATAAATCGATTACACAGGATGATGTTAAAACCTATGTTAAATAACGTTTTAAGTGTAAAGTGTAAGTACTCCGTACGAATAACGATTCGTTGAGTATTAAAACGTTGCTAAAAATTGGTATTTTCCAAACCGTGATACTTCCAATTGAGTTAAGCACCAAACGGCGTCATTTCAAATTGCGATAAGAAATTTTGGTTCATTGCGCTTTTTGAACGCTACAACTAATCTTTTTTCAAGATGGTTTTGTAGCGTTAGCGCGAGGAACCAAAATTTTAGTCAAT
>JAYTLG010000362.1:0-3532 GCA_043729555.1 Cytophaga sp. | reverse complement strand
ACTAATGCTTGCGCAGTAAAATCAAAATCATTTTTAGCTAAAGATACGTACTTTGCCCATTTGATGCGTGCATACCAATCGCGGGCATCTTCAATTTTTAAATCGTACACGGTAGCAATCGTTGCTGCAGGGTCTGGTAATTGTTGTATGTATTGAATGGCTTTTTGTAAAGCCCTATACATGCCGTCTAAATTGCCGATGCGCAACAAGAAATGTTTATTTGCTGTTATTACAACCGATGGCCAAGGCGTAGGGCATTCGCCAATTTTTCTTAATTCACCATTATAGACATAGGGAGCTGTCATATTTTTTTCCCATAAAAAATAATCCGAGTCGTTATTTTGTAAGGATACTCTCGCACCATCTAAATTTTGTATCAGCTCCCAAGATGCATCGGCTAATGAAAGACCACGTTGCAAGCGATCTACTAAAGCCATCAAATGCGAACCCGATCCCATGCGACTAACAGCATAGCGTATAGGCCCTGGAGCGTTTGGATCTGTATGTTTGGATTGTGCACCTGTATGTATGCCCCAAATCAAGGGAGAGTTCACATAGACGCTATCAATGATGGATGGATTTCCATTTGCAATGTCGGCTATGGCACCTTCGGTAAGTAAGGTTGCAACATCAAGTGTGTCTGCACGTAAGTCTTGACACATGGCACCGGTACCGCCTTTATAATCGATCCATTCAAGTTCAATGCCTTCTTCTGCAAAAAAACCTTGTTGTATTGCTATATGAAATGGGTAATTAAAATGTTCGGGTACGCCGCCGCAACGAATTTTCATGAATATAATGTGTAAAGAGTCAATCTATTTTTGTTGGTCGTAATAACCAAATTTGAATATCATATCAGCAATTAATCCTGTCCAACCCGTTTGATGCGATGCTCCAAGGCCCGAACCATCGTCGCCGTGGAAGTATTCAAAAAATAAAATCTCATCGTTAAATGCTGGGTTATTTTGCAATAAAGGGTCGTTGTTATAAATAGGTCGTTTGCCTTCCGCATTTTTTCGGAATAAATTCATCAGCCGTATACCGAGTTGAGCTGCAACATCTCGTATGGTTAAGAAGTTGCCACTATGCGTAGGGTATTCAATTTTAAAATCGTCGCCGTAATATAAATGATATTTTAACAACGATTCAATAATTAAATAATTTACCGGAAACCAAATAGGTCCGCGCCAATTCGAATTTCCTCCAAATAAAGACGATGTTGAATTACCCGGTTCGTAATTTATTTGATATATATGCTGATCGATGTGATATTGATACGGCTCGTCTTTATGTATTTTTGATAAGGCACGTATGCCATAATCAGATAAAAATTCTGTTTCATCTAACATGCGCGCTAAAATTTGTTTCATTCTAAAACCGCGTAGTAGTGATAATAGTCGTCGGTTGCCAACACCCGGCTCATCTATCCTAGATACATTTTGTGTTAAATCATTGCGTTCTTTTAAAAAGTAATCAACTTGTTTTTTGAATATAGGTAGATTATCGTAACTCTCGGCTATTATTGTTTCTACAGCAAACAAGGGAATTAAACCCACCATGGAATTTATTTTTAAGCGCTGTACTTTTCCATTTGGCAAGTGCAATAAATCATAAAAGAAATTTTCATTATCATCCCATAGCGAATTGTCGTTTTCTCCGATGTTGTTTAATGCAGCAGCGATGTAGTAAAAATGTTCGAAGAATTTACACGCCATACTTTGATAGTTGGGATTGTGCAACGACAATTCTAACGAAATTTTGAGCATGTTTAAAGAGTACATCGCCATCCAAGCCGTGCCATCTGCTTGTTCCATGGTTCCTCCAGTAGGAAGCGGTTTGCTTCGATCGAAAATACCTATGTTGTCTAGTCCTAAAAATCCACCTTCAAATATATTATTTCCGACTTTATCTTTTTGATTTACCCACCACGTAAAATTTAGCAATAATTTATGATAGGATTGCTCAAGGAAATCATAATCGCCTTGATCGCCGCGTATTTTTCGATCGATTTGAAAAATACGCAACGTTGCCCAAGCATGTACCGGCGGATTTACATCACTAAAAGCCCATTCATAGGCAGGTATTTGTCCATTGGGATGCAAATGTTTTTCGTCCAACAATAAGAGTAATTGATTTTTTGCGAACGAAGGATCAATACGCGCAATGGGGATGCAGTGAAAGGCCAAGTCCCACGCTGCAAACCAAGGGTATTCCCACTTGTCGGGCATTGAAATAATTTCCTCGCAGTGCATGTGTCGCCATGAAGCATTTCTTCCACCTGCTCTATGTGGTTGTACATGGTTTTCTTTAACGTCCCCATCCATCCATTTCGAAACATCAAAATGATAATATTGTTTACTCCACATCATGCCCGCATAGGCTTGACGTTGAATATTTTTCAAATCTTCGGCACGTATGTGGCTTTGAAGGTCATCATAAAATTGATCGGCTTCTGATTTTCGATCATCTAAAATAGTATCAAATTGTTCAAAAGGGCGCTCTATTTTATTTTTTGTTAACCGAAGTTTTAAGATATAATTATTGTTGGCTGCAACCGTAATTTTGTAGGCACCACTTGCTTTGGTACCTACAAATGCTGTATTTACAGCGGATGTATCGTTGTCAATAAAATAATTATTAATGCCATCTTTAAAAAATTCTTTTCCATTATCTTTTTCAAATACGCGTTTCGTATTGGTTTCATTTTCACAGAATAATAATTCAGGATGTTGGTCTAAATAAAAATTATATGGATTTTCTTCAGCTGGATGATTCAGTCTGATTTCATTATTGGTCACTGCAAATAAACTAGGTTTGGCATGTTCATAATCCCAGTCCCAAGTATTTCTGAACCACACCGTTGGTAGTACAAGTAGTTCTTTATCTTCGTGGTATTTGTTTAAGATTTCAATTCGAATACAAATATCTTCAGGATCATTTTTTGCATATTCAATATAGACATCAAAAAATTTACTGTCATCAAAAATATGTGTGTCAATTAAATCGTATTCTTCTGTTTTTTTATCTCTATTTTTATTTTTTGCAACTAAATCGTCGTATGGAAATGCTTCTTGCGGGTATCGGTACAGCATCTTCATGTATGAGTGCGTAGGCGTGCTGTCTTGGTAGTAATAATATTCTTTAACATCTTCTCCATGATTGCCTTCATTTCCTGTTAAACCAAAAAATCGCTCTTTGATAATCGGGTCTTTGTAATTCCACAAAGCCAATGCAAAACAAATATGTTGTTGTTCGTCGCAGATACCTCCAATACCATCTTCGCTCCAACGGTAGGCTCTACTACGTGCCATGTCATGCGGAAAATATTCCCAAGCAGAACCATCGGGGCTGTAATCTTCTCGTACAGTGCCCCACTGGCGGTCACTTACATAAGGTCCCCATTTTTTCCATAGAGGATTAGAATCCGAATTAATTATACGTTGTTTTTCAATATTCATTTGAAAAGTAGTTTAATGAAATTAGAAAAATTCTATTGAGCCGTAGCCATGGTTGTGTCTTTTCGACCAACCAC
>JAYTLG010000361.1:0-4437 GCA_043729555.1 Cytophaga sp. | reverse complement strand
ACAGTTAATACAGTAGATTACAGTGAATTTGCACCTTTCTTGGCGGCAGATAATAAAACCTTGTATTTTTCGAGCGATCGTCCAGGCGGAATGGGAATGACAGATGTTTATAAAACAGAACGTTTGTCTGACACGTCTTGGTTGAATTGGAGTGTGCCTGTTAATATGGGGTTACACGTTAATACGGCTTCTAAAGATGCGTATTATGTAACGGATGCGAAAGGCGAATACGCATACATGGTATCAGATTTGAATTCAATCGGTAGTGCAGATATTATTTATTTCAAATTGAAAGAAGAAAATAAACCGAAACCTGTAGCGCTATATGATGGTAAAGTTTATAATGCTAAAACAAAAGAACAAATTATAGATGCCGTTGTTGAATATAAAATATATCCAGACAATTCTGAAGAAGGCTTAGCACATACAGATCATGAAACGGGTCAATACAAAATAATTTTACCGTTTGGCCATAGTTATGCAGTCGATGTCTATGCACCTGGTTATGTACCTGAATACGATACGATTTCTATTAGTGATAAAAAGGAATACACTGAAATTACACGTGATTACTACTTGACGCCAATTGAAGTTGGTCAAAGCATTCAATTGAACCACATTTATTTCGAAACAAGTAAATACGATTTGTTGTCAGAATCTTTTTATGAATTGGACAAAGTAGTTAAGTTATTAAAAGAAAATCCAACAATGAAAATTGAAATTGAAGGGCATACAGATAACGTAGGCAATCCTGAAAAAAATCAAATATTATCATTGAATCGCGCAAAGGCAGTTATGGATTATATTGTATCCAAAGGCATTGCTGCGAATAGAATTACAGCGAAAGGCTTTGGTAGCAACAGGCATATTGCAGATAACGATACTGATGCAAATCGTAAATTAAACCGTAGAGTAGAATTTACGATTATACAGAAATAATTTTATAGCCATCCATTTAAAAAAAGGTTTTATCTCTTCGATGAAACCTTTTTTTGCTATTTGGAGAGAATAATAGGTAAATAACGTATCTTTGTGATGCAAGCTTGTACACATTGTCAATGGCCGATATATGCTCATGGATATAACAAAAAATCGTTTATCTGATCTGTTCGCAGTCACATAACATTTTTTCCAAAACATAATTGTGAGTGTGCCGACAGTGAATTCACAAGCTTGCTTTTTTATTTCATATCCAATTTTTTATTTTATGCGTATAGTCGAATATGCTAGAAATTATACAAATAGAAATTTATACATCTCCAATAAAACTGAAAGAGCCTTTTAAGATATCCCTAGGTGTACTTACGCATGCCAATAATGTTGTGGTGCGCATACGTACCCAACAAGGTTTTATAGGCTTTGGTGAATGTAGTCCATTTATGACTATACATGGCGAGTCTATTGAAACAGCTGTTATTGTTGGACAATATTTGGCCAAAGTTTTGATTGGAAAGTCGGCCTTGGATATAGCTGCGAATGCTCATGCGATGGATGCAACCATCTATGGTAATAGCTGTATTAAGAGTGCCTTCAATATTGCTTTGTATGACATTGCTTCTCGGCATGCCAATCTTCCTTTATATGCCTTTTTAGGTGGAGCTAATACTAAAAAAATTCAAACAGACTACACCATAAGTATTGATACACCACAGAAGATGGCTTTAGATGCCTTGCAAATAATACGTAATGGATTTGAAATCATTAAAGTTAAAGTGGGCGGTAAGCCGTCTGAAGATGTGGAACGTATTCGTTTGATTCGAGAAGCTGTTGGTTATGATGTGCGCATTCGGATTGATGCCAATCAAGGGTGGGCAGTACAACAAGCGATTGATGTATTAACGACTTTGGAACAATATGATATTGAGCATTGCGAAGAGCCTATTAATCGTGCTATGTATATGCACTTGCCCCAAATTAAAAAAGCCTGTAAGATACCTATTATGGCCGATGAGTCTTGTTGTTTTCATTACGATGTACAACGTTTAATTGATATAGACGCATGTGATTCGTTTAATATCAAACTTAGTAAGTCGGCGGGAATTTCGGATGCATTAAAAATTATTCAACTCGCTGAGCAGGCAGGAAAGGTGTTGCAAGTTGGCGGTTTTTTAGAATCGCGGCTTGCATTTACAGCCGCAGCACATGTGGCATTGGTGAGTGAAGCAATTTGTTATTATGATTTTGATACACCATTAATGTTTGAAGAAGATCCAGTTGTGGGTGGAATTGTTTATGGCAAACGAGGCATCGTATCGTTGCCCGAATCGATCGGTTTAGGAGCTGTAATCGATGAACGTTATTTAGAGAAACAATCCAAAATTAGTATACAATAATTTCTGTATCTTTAATAAAATAAAAAATAAAAATATGTCTAATACTAAAATTACAATTAATAACAACGGATCCATCAAACTTGATGGTGCGTTTGAAATTGTTGACATGGCTGGCAATGCATTTGATTTGCAAGGCAGAACGGTTGTTTCCCTTTGTCGCTGTGGGTTGTCTGAAAATAAACCTTTTTGCGATGGTTCACACAGAGAAGGTTTTATACACGAATCAATTGCCTTTGCTTTACCCCCTAAAAAAGTATAATTCAATGTAACGATACGTTGGTTTAATGAAATCGACGTATCGTTATGAAAGTGTCGGTGGGTTTTTATACGATAATGGTATGAAGATATAGAACGTTGCTCCCGAGTTTGGGAGTACTGCCGCTTCTAGCCATCCACCGGTACGGCGTAACATGTCATAACAAATCGCCATGCCTAGACCTGCACCATTGGTAAGGCTTGATTCTTTTTTTCCTCTAAATGCATCTCCCTGAATCATTTTATTGACATCATCCACGTTTAGGCCAGAGCCAAAATCCGTAATGCGCAAACGCGAATATCCAGTTTGAGTTAGGGATGCTTCTATTTCAATTGTCGCACATTCTGGAGAAAATCGAATGGCATTTGAGAGGACGTTACGTATGGCAGAGAGCACAAGTGGGTAAACACCATGGATGGTTTCGGCATCGTTGCTTGTTTGTTCGAAACGTATTTTTTTTGCGTCAATGCTTGGCTCTAGTTCTTTGATTGCCTTCGATATCATTTCAGACCAAGTGAAATCAGTTGTTTTCAATTCAATTTCATCGCCCGCAAGGGTTGCCCAGTCTAACAAATCTGTTGCAAGTAAGGAAATCGAAGAAGCCATTTCTTTCATGGTCGCTAATGCCCATTCAGAAGAATCTGCATCCATGTATTTAAACAATAATGAAAATTGATGCAGTGGTCCGCGTACATCATGGCCTATAATTGCGATGAGGCGTTTATGCAATTCATTTGAGTTTGCCAGCTTTTGATTACTTATTTCAAGTTGTTCTTTGTTCGTTATTAATTCTTTCGTTCGAGTATCTACTTCTGTTTTAAGCCACTTGTTCCGTTTTTTAATCGACTGTGTTCGTATGGAGAAAATAAGTGTGATGATGCATACGATAAGAGCGATCACTATGGTTTTAAACCACCATGTAGCCCAATAGGGAGGGTGTATCGTGATTGTAAACTGTGTTGTATTCTTTTCACTCCAAGCATTTTTATTGTTTGATGCTTTTACCTTAAATATATAAACACCAGGATTTAAATTGGTGTATTTGGCAATTCTATTTTTGTCAGCATATGTCCACTCCGTATCAAAGCCTTCAAGTTTATATGCATAATGATTTTGTTTGGGAATAATAAAGTTTAGTGCGGCGAATTCAAAACTAATTGAATTTTGGTCATGTGTTAAATCAACGTTGTTCGCTTCTGAAATTACAATAGTTAAAGGCGATCCTTCTACATTGGGTTTTATTTGGGTGTTAAATATTTTAAAGTCTGTTAAAACAACTTTAGGAAATTCTACTTTATCGGAAGATAATAATGGGTCAATTTTTAAGTATCCGTTATTTGTTCCGAAATAAATTTTACCTTTTTTGTCTTTGAATTTTGAATTGGGGAAAAACGAACCAGAAGGTAAGCCATCAACAATATCATATGGAATTCCTTTTTTTGTATGTATGTTAAATTTAGCAATGCCATGTTTACTAGCAAGCCATAAATTTCCAACATTATCTTCAATAATTGTTTTTAAGGAATTGTCAGAAAGCCCATTTTCTGTAGTGTAGCGATCGATAGCACCTGTTTCTCGATCAAAGAGAATTAGTCCGCCTCCATGAGTAGCAATCCAAAAATTGCCTCTGCTATCTTCATATATATCAAACACATGATTTTTATCTGTGTTTATTGTAGGTTCAAAAATGTAGGTTTGAAAAGAATTCGATTCTGGTAAATATTTGCACATACCACTATATGTGCCAAGCCATAAGACCCCCTTCGAATCTTTATATAAAATATTAACCCAATCAGATGGTACAAAGTTTTTGTAATTTGGAATGTTTTTAAAATGTCTAAACGTTTG
>JAYTLG010000360.1:0-5223 GCA_043729555.1 Cytophaga sp. | reverse complement strand
AGCCTTAATTCTGCAAAATCAAGGTAAAAAAAGAGAGCCAATGTTTTTATAACAAAGGCTCTCTTTTGTAAATTATTTTTTTGTCGGACAACAATGATTGAGTATCTATTTTCTTTTTAAATTGAATAAAATCATTCCTATAAAAATGCATTATGTTAGATTGGAAAAAACTATATAGCCCCAAACGATTAGGTACCGAAGATCGATTGGTGCAAGATTCTGATTCGATTCGTAATCCGTATCAGCGCGATTATGATCGTTTGATATTTTCATCTGCATTCAGACGCTTGCAAAATAAAACGCAGGTGTTCCCTTTGCCCGGTAGCATTTTTGTGCATAATAGACTAACGCATAGTTTAGAGGTGTCGTCTGTAGGGCGTAGCATTGGTAGTATTATTGGTCAACGTATTGCACAAAACAATCACAAAGACGACGAATCATTTCAACGATTTTATAATTACGAATTGGGGTCTGTGATTGCTGCTGCTTGCTTGGCGCATGATATTGGAAATCCTCCATTCGGTCATTCAGGTGAGACTGCAATTTCTGCGTATTTTGAAAATCTTTCTGAAAGTGAAACGACATTGTTAAAATCAAAGATGACCGAAAATCAATACTCTGATTTAATTCATTTTGAAGGAAATGCAAATGGTTTGCGTTTGCTAACCAATGCTTTCAACGAAACTTCCGCAGGAGGCATGCGACTTACCTATACGACGTTAGCCTCGATGGTAAAGTATCCATGCGAGTCGAGCGCGGGTTTACAGAAGAAAATTTTAAATAGAAAAAAATACGGTTTCTTCGATTCAGAAAAGAAAACATTTTTAAAAATTGCGAAGGAGTTTGGTTTGTTGTCGATATCAGATACACAGCTCGCATATGCACGACACCCCTTCGTTTATTTAGTAGAAGCAGCCGACGATATTTGTTATCAGATTATCGATTGGGAAGATGCCTATCGGTTGAAAATAATCTCATTAGAGAAGGCGATAAGCGGCCTACTTGAATTCTTTCCCGTAGATGGCACCTACACACGCGAGAAGGCAGCTGGTATCGTGAATAAGATTATAGACCCCAATCAAAAGATCGCTTATTTAAGAGCAACTGTTATCAATATGTTGCTAGAAAATTGTGCCGATGTATTTTGGGAGCATCAAGATGAAATTTTATCAGGCAGCTACAATAAAAGCTTAACAGATGATCTTGCTTCTGAAATTTCTAATCCATTTATAAAGTTGAAAGAAATTTCATTCAAAGAAATTTATAATTACAGATCTGTTGTTGAAATTGAATTGGCAGGTTATAAAATATTGGGTGGTTTGTTAGAAGAGTTTGTGCCTGCGGTATTATACCCAAATAAACCCAATTCGTCTAAGTTATTACAATTGTTACCCTCGCAGTTTGTGTACACAGGCGATGATGTATACCTAAAATTACAATCCGTAATTGATTTTGTTTCGGGTATGACCGATGTCTATGCGGTTGATTTATACCGAAAAATTAAAGGAATTGCATTGCCTGAATTGAAATAGCGTGCTACACTCAAAACTATATCAATTTTATTGAACTTTTTTTATTGCAATCAAGTTTAATTGCATTAATTAATCTTTTAAATTTAACCAAACGTAAAACGATATGAAAATTGCAGTTATTGTTGTTAGAACCTTAGTTGGTTTATTACTTTTATTTGCGTCGATAAGTTTTTTCTTTAAACTAATCCCTCAGCCAGAATTAGAAGGTAATATGAAACTCTATATGGTAGGTTTATCTACCGTTAATCTAATGGTTATTGTTAAAGCAATTGAACTTCTATGTGGCTTGGCTTTTGTTTCTGGAAAGTTTAATGCACTTGCCACCGTTGTTATTTTCCCAATCGTAATCAACATTGTATTGGTACATGCTCTTTTAGCACCCGAAGGTTTGCCAATGTCGATTGTGTTGTTAATTGCCAATTTGTTTTTGGCATATGCACACAGAGAAAGTTACAAAGGTTTGTTGAAGGCGTAAAAAAAAAAATCGTTGATGTGGCATCCGATGTCGCATCAACGATTTGTCATTTTTATTGTTCTGTTATTTCCTTTTTTTTGACTAATATAGAAAGTACGCTTTTGTGTTATAATACTATTATTTAGTCCTTATGAGGAATTTCAATACTGTATAAGTTATTTGAATGCTGCAATCAGTTTTTTAGAGTTCAATAATATCAATGCTGGGTTTACGGCTGAATATATTCTTCGAATCAATTATGCTAATAATGAAATTTTTTACTGCAGAAAATTACTGTTAATGTTTGTTTTCTCCTGCTTTTTGAACATTCCGATAAGAGGCTATGGATACGTATATTATTTTTAATCACATAATCCCACTCTATCTTTTGAAATTAATGGATTAGGAAATACTAATGTAAATCGTTTGATGCTTTCGAAATATTGTTTCAGTGATACATAAAAGTTGGCAATTTTACTTACTAGCCAAAACGATGGTTACTTTAAAGCACTAAATTATAAGAGTTGTAAACTGTCGTAGGTTACAACAAAATCTGTGCATGCATGTAAAATAAGTTGAACAATAAATTATATAAGAAATGAAACATCATACGTGGTATAAAAAATTAGCTGTACTTGTTTTCTTTGTGTTCACTTTTTTAAAAGGCTTCAGTTATGAAGATGGAATACGTATTGCATGGGATTTTCAAACGGCTAAGTTTGTTACCACGGGTGTATATGCACGTGTACATGCAATCAATAACAATCAGTTTGCCTTGGTATATGCCGATGGGCCGGATGCATGGATACGTATAAGTAACGATCAATGTGTTACGTGGAGCAATCGGATTTTGGTGCATCATGAAACGGGGTACAATAGCACAAATTCAGAATTAGTAAAGCTTGCCAATGGTTGGCTCATTTACGGCTGGAATGGAAGACCACTTACAGAAAACAATCTTCCGTATATAATTAAAACCAAAATATCTAAAGATAACGGTCAAACATGGGGTGATGAACGGCTAATCTATTTAGCTGACAATACCTTTGAAAATGGTTGTTGGGAGCCTGCTCTGATGCAGTTGCCTTCTGGAGAAGTTCAATTATTTTTTGCGAATGAAAATCCATATCGAAACAATACCGATCAGGAAATTGCTTTGGTCAAATCGTTTGACAATGGATTGACTTGGGGAAATTATACCACAACCTGCTACAGAGGTGGACATAGAGATGGGATGCCTGTACCTATTCGTCTAAATAATAATAAAGGAATGGTGTATTGCATTGAAGATAATGGTTTGAATGGACTGTTTAAACCAGCAATTATTTATACTTCCAATAACGATAATTGGGGGCAAGGAGCCGCACTGTGGAATAGCAATAGAAGATGGGGTGCTTTACGAAACGATTATGCATTGACTGGTCCAACCTATGCAGGTGCTCCGTACATTACACAACTTCCTTCAGGTGAAACGATTTTGTCTGTGCAGAGTGCAGAAGGAAGAACTGGGGAAAACCAAGCAATGGCTCAAATTTATATTGGTACAGATGAAGCGAAAGATTTCTCACGGAAATCAACGCCAATGCCATGGCTTCCTGCATCTGGTAGTGCCTTGTGGAATTCATTGGTGGTTCTGAATGATTCTACTGTTTTGTTGACTACTTCTGTAAATGCAGCTGGCGCAGGTGCTAATGGCGTCTGGACGGTGCGCGGTAGGGTTATAAAACCCATGCATGCACCGAAAGGAACAGTCGTTGTTGATGGAATTGCAAATGAAGCAAAGTGGAATGCAGCATCTTCTATCTTTATTGGTTCGCAGACTGCTAGTAATCTCAATGCCAAGATTTCATACGATGATCAGAATTTATATATTTTATGTGATGTGAAAGATAACAACCTGTGGGCCGAATCACCGACTGTTGCATGGGACGACGATGGTATTGAAATTTATCTTGATCCCACAAATAAAAACTGTAACGGAATTTGTGACGGCATGTACAAGTTACTCTTTAATATAGGTGGGGGTATTTTGTATAATAAAGTAAACGCTTCCAATGTATGGGATGCTTGGTCGCCACAAAATGTACGAGCTACATTCAAAACAAATGGTGCAATAAATAATAATACCGGATCTGATGTTGGCTATGTTGCAGAGATTACGATACCATGGAATCAGATTGGTGGCAAGCCTCAAGAAAACAACGGCTGGGGCATTCATTTTAAATTGCATGACGATGATGATGGTGGTGCAGCAGAATTTCACGAAGACCTTTCGGGCAATGATCCAAACAAAGCATCTACATACATGAAAGCTTCACTTGAATATGGAGGCAATGGTACCGGACTTTCAGGGTTTTATCATGCAGGTAAAAACTTTGAAACGCCGAAGTTTTGTAGAGTTGATAACAGCATAAATTTCAATTGGGGAAATGGTTCTCCTGATCCTCAAATTCCAATTGATAACTTTAGTGTAAAGTGGATTGGAAATATTCAAGTACCCGTTAGTGGTGAATATATTTTTTACATTGATTCCGATAATGGTAGACGATTGAAGATTAACAACACCTTGGTTATTGATCAGTGGATTGGAGATTGGGGTGTAGAGTATTCGGGAAAAATTACCTTGCAAGCGGGAGTGAAGTATCCCATTCAGTTAGATTATTTTGAAGAAGCTGGTGGAGCGAATATTTTATTTCAATGGAGCCATGCATCGATTCCAAAATCCATTGTTTCAACAGATTTTTTATATCCAGATGGGTGTGGATGTGCGGGTGGTGATGCTACGCTTGATACCGACAGCGATGGCACAGCAGACTGTGTAGATACCGACGACGACAACGATGGTATTGCAGATGCAGATGATTGCGCGCCATTAAACCCTGTGGTAAAAGGAAAAACACTTTGGTATGCAGATGTTGATGGCGACGGTTTTGGTAATCCTGCTGTGTCACAATTATCATGTAGTAAACCAACGAGCTATGTAGCAGATAAAACAGATGTTTGTCCCACCGACCCGAATAAAAAGCAGGCAGGCAATTGTGGATGTGGTAACACCGAGCAAAGCTGTTTGGATTGCGCAGGTGTTGCAAACGGAACAGCAGTGTTGGATAACTGTCAGACTTGTGTTGGCGGCACAACTGGCCGACAAGCATGTATTAAAGATTGTCATAATGATTGGGGTGGTACGGCAATAGTGGATGTGTGTAATCAATGTGCAGGTGGCAACACAGGCATTAC
>JAYTLG010000359.1:0-14428 GCA_043729555.1 Cytophaga sp. | reverse complement strand
CTTGCAATTTGTAAGCGCTTTTTTATGACCGAATATCGTCGTTATTGTTGTTGCCCTGGTTTATAGCTTTGAGCAGCAATGGTGATGTTTCCTGTATTTAAATTGTATGCAGCTAAAACATAATCTGGGTTTAAATACCAAGAGTTTATTTGTGCATAATAATTATCTTCTTCCGTATTAACAGGTTGAGAAGCTCCTAGGTGTTCGTTGTAATATTCTAAAAGTTGATTGTATAACTTGCTTCCCTTTTTTTCATTTGGTTCGTTAAAAACAATGCTGTAACGAATTAATACATCGTTTTTAAAATTGAATTCTAACTTTGCTTTATAATTCAAAAAGGTAACATCTTGTATTGTTTCTTGTAAACCTTTTGCAGCAAGCTGGTCGTTGTTATCTTCGGCATGTAACGAATTTATCGTAGGCAGTTTGGTTTTTAAGAGTTCGTAATTTATTCCCAAAGGAAACTTTTCAAACAATAATAAATTATTTTCGTCTACTGTTGTATAAGCAAGTTTGGTCGACTTTACTTCTGCCGGAACTTCAACCATTTCAGGATTTGAAAGTGTATCAATAAGTTCGGTTTTTGTAGAATCGATCTCTAAAGTACCATCTGTTTCATTGGATGAACATCCACTAAGGATAGAAAGTATGATTGGGAATATAATTAATTTGTTTTTCATAGGTTAAATGGGGTCTACGTTTAGAATAATTCGACCTTTGTTACCAATATGTAAGTTATGTTCACTTGTTGTAATCGATGCAATTTTATCTTTTATCGACTGTAAGCCTTTTATATCTTTTTCTAATTTAATGAAAAGTTCGATATGATAATAATTTCTGATACGATCTATTATGGGAGCTTGAGGGCCTAAGATGCGTTTTGCACCTATTGCTTCCTTTAATTTGTCAGAAAGTCCCTTTGCACATTTTAATGCCTCTTTTTTATCTAAATGAAGTACAGATATGTGAATGAGTCTTGTGAATGGAGGATATAGAAATTGCTCTCGTTCATAGGTTTCGCGTATAAAGAAGTTGTCGTAATCATGTCGTTGTATAAACGAAAAAACAGGATGTTCGGGTTGTGCGGTTTGTACAATTACTTTTCCTGTGCCACTTTTCCTGCCAGCACGACCACTAACCTGTGTAATCATTTGAAAGGTGCGTTCCATGGCTCTAAAGTCAGGAAAATAGAGCATGCGATCTGCATCATATACACCCACCAATTCTACATGTTCAAAATCCAAACCTTTAGTCACCATTTGGGTGCCAATAAGTATGTCGATTTCTTGTTGACTGAAAGCGGTGATTAATTCATTAAAACTATTTTTTCTACGCGTTGTATCTAAATCCATTCTGCGGATGCGTGCATCGGGCAATAGCAATTGCAATTCGTCTTCAATACGTTCGGTTCCTGCACCCACCGTTTTTATTCGATGCGAACTACATTCATCACATTTTTGTGGAAGTTTTCTGGTGAAACCACAATAATGACAGCGTAATTCATGACTGAATTGATGATAGGTAAGGCTTACCGAACAACTATTACACATGGGGATATGCCCACAATCTTCACACTCCAACATAGGCGCATAGCCTCTGCGGTTTTGAAATAGAATGACTTGCTTTTTATTCGCAAGCGTTTCTTTTATGGCGGTTAATAATTGCAGCGAAAAACCTTGTTGTACGGTTTTGTTTTTACGCTCTTTGCGCATGTCTGCAAGCAAAATTTCAGGAAGTGCTACACCACCATAACGTTTCGATAGAGGTGTGTAGCCCCATCTATTTTTTAATGCCGCATCGCGACTTTCAATACTCGGCGTTGCCGACCCCAACAATGTTTTTGCATTGTGTATGCGTGCCAACATCAATGCAGCATCTCGGCCATTGTAGCGCGGTGCTGGATCGTGTTGTTTGTACGACGATTCGTGTTCTTCGTCAATGATTAATAATCCTAAATGTGTAAAAGGAAGGAATACGGCTGAACGTACGCCAACAATAAAATCGTAACGACCTTCTTGTAAGCCTTTCCATACTTCTACACGTTCGTTGTCCGAAAATCGAGAATGGTATACACCCATGCGATCTCCAAAATATTCTTCTAAACGGGTTACGATTTGTGTGGTAAGTGCAATTTCGGGTAGTAATAATAAAGCTTGCGAACCGTTGTCAATACTGCGTTTGATAAGGTCGATGTATATTTCTGTTTTACCGCTTCCTGTAATGCCATGTAGTAGCACACTGTCTTTACTTTCAAACTGCAGTAAGATGGATTCTTTCGCTAATTGTTGGTCGGCAGATAAATCTACGTGCTGTTTTTTCTCTGCTGCTCGGTACGACAATCGAGATACGATTTCGTCGAACTCTTCAAACACTTCATTTTTAATCAATGTTTGTAAAGACGAACTTGAAAGCTCGGATGCGCTGAGTGTGGATTTTTCGACTCCCCATATGTTCGCACCAAGTTGTTGTATAACGGGCACTTCTTGTAAATAACGCAGCACAACTTCTTGTTGCTTTGGTTTTTTTTCAAGCTGATTAATTAAACCTGATAAGGCTTCTTTGGAGGTATAAATATCCGCCAGGCGAATGCGACTGACAAATTTGGGTGTGTATTTTTCTTTTATTTCTTCAAATAATAAAATTGCTTGTTTTTGAATTAGCAATTTTATTATTGATTGAACTTTGGCACTGTCAATCAATTTTGAAATATCTTTATAACTCAGTGGTTTCGAACGGAGTTCTTGTATTATTTTTTGTTCCTTTTCATTCAACTCGTTATTCGTTTCTTTAAACGTTGGGTTGAGCTGAATCATGGATTCGCTGCTGAGTTTGAAACCGCTAGGCAGGGCCGCCTGTAAAACTTCTCCGGGCGTACATAAATAATATTCGCCCAACCAATCCATAAAAGAGAATTGGTAGTTGTTGATGGTGGCTTCGGTATCCAACACATCCATCAACTCTTTTGTTTGATAATTTGTAGGTGCGTTGTTGTGTATCGTGCGTACCACTCCGGTTACAAATTTACGTTGACCAAAGGGTACAATGACGCGTGCACCAACAGAAATACTATCCGACAGCTCGGATGGTATTTTATAGGTAAAAAGTTGTGGCAGTGGCAATGGAAGCACTACATCACAAAACAGGTTATGTTCGATTGTATTTGTATTACTCATTAACTAAGGTGATCGTAATTATTTTATAATCACCGTTACGTTCGGCAGTTGTTTTACTGCATCTGCAAACGTTGCCGCCGACCATTCAGGATGATCGCGTAAGTCAACTAATTTTAAGTTCGGCATTTTTGTCAGTATGCTTGGCATTTTACTGAAGAAACGTGTGCCCATCAGATTTAAATATTCTAATTTTGTTAAGGAAGTAAATGAAGCCGGCAAGCTTGTCATTCTGTTGAATGCCAAATCCAAACAAACCAGGTTTTTAAGTTGCATCAATTGTTCAGGCACTACAGTTATTTTTTGCATCGATAAATCCAATCGCTGTACGTTTAATGGATCTTTTAATGCATCTTCCAATGAATAATAGACCTTGTATTTTTCGCAGGCTGTATCGTAAGACTGTTGGGCGCTGGCTTGAATACTTGTTGTGATGATGCTAACAAGTATGAAGGATGTAAGTAGCAATAATCTTTTCATGTTAGTTGATGCGTTTTAATTGTTCCAATAATGTATGTACAGAAGTAGTTGGTAGTTGACATGTTTTGTCAAAACACAAATAAATAGTTGTGGTGTCGTCTTGTGGTTTCCGATCTTTAAGTAATGGGATGTTACTAGCTAAAATAGAGCCACAAATTATTTTATTGGGATGGTAGTGTTGATCAATTTCTTTTCGAATTTGAATACTATCCTTGCCACTGATAACAATTTCAGCGGTAGGCGACATGAAACTGGTAATCAAACAGCCCCAATTAGAAAGGTAGGATGGGTCTGCAAGAAATGCTTTCTTAAATCGAGATGCTGTTTTACGGCCGTGCTCTATCCAATCGTTGTTGTCTAATAATTTCCCTAGTTGGTATAAATTGCGCGCCAACGAAGAGTTGGATGCAGGTATTACGTTGTCAAATATTTCTTTTTTGCGTGCAATTAATTTCTCGCTGCTGCTGGATGTATAGAAAAACAATCCTTCACTTTCATCGTAGAAATAATCGATTACATGATTCACTAATTTTAGCGCATGGCGCAACCATTGTTCGTCTAGGCTTACTTCGTATAAAGCTAAATACCCTTCAATGACATGGGTGTAATCTTCAAGAAACCCGGGAATGCTGGCTGTTTTATTTTGATACGTATGAAACAAGGTTGTGCCATCGTATAATTTCGTGAGTATAAATTCCGCATTCATCACCGCCGTATTTAAGATGGCAGTGTCGCCTAAGACACGATAGGCTTCGCACAAACCTTTTAACATAATACCATTCCATGAGGCAAGTATTTTGTGGTCTAATCCTGGATGTTCACGTGGGTCCCGTGCAGAGAATAAAATATTTTTCCAGCGTGAAGTGTAGTTACGCAAAGCCTCTTCACTCATGGTATTCAACGCGGCAAATTCGTTATCGGAAAGTCTACGGAATAAAATATTCATTCCATGTTCCCAATTTCCTTCGGGCGTAATTGAAAAATAGGAAGAAAATAACGGCAAATCTTCGCCCAATAAATCTTTTAATTCTTCGTAATGCCAACAATAAAATTTCCCTTCTATGCCTTCGCTATCGGCATCTAAAGCCGAGTAGAAGCCACCCTCGGGTGAAATCATTTCTCGTTTTAACCACGCATACGTTTCGAGTATTACTTCTTTGTATAAACGTTTTTTAGATATGGTATATGCTTCGCTATAAACGGTTAATAATTGTCCGTTGTCGTAAAGCATTTTTTCAAAGTGTGGTGCAAACCATTCACCGTCGACTGAATAACGCGCAAAGCCACCGCCTATGACATCGTAGATGCCACCCATAGCCATTTTGTCGAGCGTCAATTCAACGTGCTGTAGGGCAGCTTGTCGGCCTGTTAGTGCGTAATCACGCAAGAGGTATAAATAAATAGAAGGCATGGGGAATTTTGGCGCTTTATCCATGCCACCCATTTTTGTATCAAACTGTTTTGAGATTTGATCGAAGGCTTGGTTTAGTTCGTCTTTGTGAAACGATTGCGACTCGTCGACCAAACCATATTTATTTACATCACTTTGATTTAAGGCAGCCGTAAAACCTTCTGCAGATTTAAGAATTTCTTCGCTGTGATTTGTATAGGCATTTGAAATTTGATTCAATAAGTTCAACCAATTTTTTTTAGGAAAATACGTACCGCCATAAAAAGGTTTTGTGTCGGATGTTAAAAAAACATTTAAAGGCCATCCACCATGCAAACCCATTGCAGTAAGGGCATCCATGTATATTTGATCTAAGTCTGGACGTTCTTCTCGATCAATTTTTATATTGATGAAAGACGCATTCATCTGTGTTGCTATATCTTCTTGCTCAAAACATTCGTGTTCCATTACATGGCACCAATGGCAAGCCGAGTAACCAATACTTACTAAGATAGGTTTATTTTCAGCTTTGGCTCTTTGCAAAGCCTCTTCACCCCAAGGATACCAGTCGACCGGATTGTGTGCATGTTGCAACAAATACGGACTGTTTTCTTTATTAAGTCGATTGCTATGTTTGTGGGGAGAACTCATGTTAGATACATTGGGCTTTTAAAGACGCAATTTCATCGGAGGTATTCCAATAGTTAAATTCTTCGAAACGCTTAATTGTTTGTTGTAAGAATTGCTGATGTGCTGCCGTTGTTGGGTGGTAAGGCTTATGTTGCAACAATTTTAGTAATTGATCCCATTCGTGCATGGCTTCTAATAATGAAGGTGTGCACACCCAATGACTCAATTTATTCCAGATATAATTTTCTGCAAGTGTATTTGGATGAATTAAATCATCGGCATAATATCGATAGTCGCGCAGATCATCCATTTGCAATTCGTATGCAGGGAAGTAGAAGCAGTCGTCGTGCTGCTCACAGATATAATGTGTTGCAGCGATGAGAATGGATTTGCTCACACTGTTTAATTGTAGCGTGTCTTTTTTATGTCGAACCGGACTTACTGTAAAAATGATTTTTATAGAAGGGTTTAGTTTTTTTAAGGCTTCGTATGTATTTTCAAATTCTTCTAAAATATGTTTAACAGAAAGCAATTCCTTTTTAAAATGGCGCCCACTTTGTTTGTGACAATTGTTAACGATGGTATTGTGTTCAATGTGCCTGTAAACCCAAGCGGTGCCAAGTGTAATCGCGAGGCAAGATGCATTCGATAAGGCCTTTGTTGTACGATCGATTTGTTTTTTGCTTTTTTTATTTAGTTCCGCTTCGCTTAGTGCGGATATTTCAGAATGAAATTGATGGTCGTACCAAACTTCACCAACCGAAGTAGGGAAGGGGGTATAGTTATATTCAATTGCATTATTTAATAATTGAAAAATAGACGTAGGATTGAAAGTCGTACCGAAGGGGTTTGCCAATACAGGATGCTTGTATTGGAGTAATCGATTGCCAATCATATCTGCAAAACACGAACCGATGGTTACAATGCTTTGATTGTGATCAATTGAAAAGGGAGCTTTTCCAGGCGATATTTCTGTTCGGGTATGCATGTTTGTATTTACTACAAAGTACGAACTTATTCAGATACTTGCTAGAAGCTAGCAGAGCTATTTGACAGAGCATCTGAATAGTAAATTCCAAAAAACAAATAACAAAAAACAAACGGATGGAAACAACTACAAGAATGAATAGATTTTAGTCCAAGCTTATTCAGCCGTTTGGAATTTGTTTTTTGTTTTTTTTAACAAAAAAAGCCTCCTGTGTACCAAACACAAGAGGCTTTATCTTAATGGTAGATGAGAATTACTCAGCTACTACTGTAAATTTCAATTCAACTTTTACTTCTTTGTGTAAGTCAATAAGTGCCGTGTGAACACCAGCGTCTTTAACTTCGCCTTTGAAAGCGATTTTCTTACGATCTACTGCGATGCCTTTTTTAGCTAAAGCGTCAGAGATTTGTAAAGATGTAACAGCACCGAAGATTTTACCTGTATCACCAATTTTTGCAGTGATCTCAAGTGCAAGACTTGCGATACTTTCAGAAATTGCAACAGCGTCTTTCTTCAATTTTTCTGCTTTGTGAGCTGCTTGCTTGATGTTCTCAGCAACAACTTTTTTAGCAGATTCTGTAGCATTGATAGCGTATCCACGAGGAATAAGGAAGTTGTTTCCGTATCCTGCTTTTACTTGAACTAAGTCATTCTTATAACCCAATCCTTTGATGTCTTCTTTTAAAATAAGTTCCATGATGAATTTCTCCTTTAGATTATTTTAAAGAATCAGTTACGTAAGGCATTAAGCCTATTAAACGAGCACGTTTAACCGCTTGAGCAACTTTGCGTTGGAATTTCAAGCTTGTACCTGTAAGGCGACGTGGTAAAATTTTACCTTGCTCATTTACAAATTTCAATAAGAAATTTGGATCTTTATAGTCGATGTAAAATATGCCCATTTTCTTGAAACGGCAGTATTTTTTTCTGTTCTCGACTCTGTTGATTGATTCGTTTTGAAGTGTCATAATTATGCTTTCTCCTCCACTTTTTCAGATTTCTTAAATTCGCCTTTCTTTCTCTTGATGTTGTATGCAATAGAGTGTTTGTCTAATACGGTTGTTAAGAAACGCATTACTTTTTCATCTCTACGGTATTCAGTCTCAAGAGTATTGATAATTGTAGCAGCTGCTTCAAATTCAATCAAATGGTAGAATCCTGTGTTCTTTTTTTCAATTGGGTAAGCAAGCTTACGCAACCCCCAGTTTTCTTCGTTCACAATCTTCGCGCCGTTATCAACGAGCACTTGCTTGAACTTCTGTGCGGCATCCTTCATCTGAATATCAGATAAAACGGGAGTTAAAATGAATACCGTCTCGTACTGTTTAAGTGACATAGTGTTAGTTAAAATTAATTTATTAGGATTGCAAAGGTAGGGTATTTACTACTGAATACCAAAAAACTGTACCATATTAATGACGAGCGACCTTAAATCTTTTAAATAAGGTCTTTATGCAAGTGGCATAGGGATTTATTATATAAAAAAGCCCTTTAACTTTCGTTAAAGGGCTTTTTTATATAAGTTGTTGTTGATGTTATTCAACTGTGAATGTACCTGTACCGATTAAGTAACCTTCGCAATACACTTCAATAGTTTGTTTTCCTACTTTGTAAGCTCCTGATTTTGTATAAGAAACTGTTACAGGTGAAATTAAACCGTTGTATAAAATACTTGTTTTAGTAGTATAGAACAATGTTTGAGTGCCGAATTTGAACTCACCATCTGTTCCACCGGTAATTGTAGCACCATCTGGCTCAACAATACGGATGAATAATTCTTTTGTGTTTTTCTGAGCAACTTTGTTGTCTGCTACAGTGAATACAATCTTGATTTGCTCAATTGACTTCGCTTTAAAAGCTTCACCAATTTTCTCTTTTCCTTTAGAACTAACTGTAATAACTTTGATGTTTTCAGCCTTTAAAACAGATGCTAAAGCAACTTTTTGAGCCAAAACTGTTTTTTCAGATTCAAGAGAACTGATGTTTTGGTCTTTCTGACTAATTGCCGCTTTTTGCGTGTTGATGATTGTGTCTTGTTGTGCTAATTGAATTTTAAGACGATCAGCTTCAGTTTTAGAATCGGCAGCTAGTTTGTTTGCGCTCTCAATCTCTTTCTTAATATTGAAATACATGCCTTTGTATTTAGTATCTTTCTTTAATTGTGCGTTTAAATTTTCTAGATCTTGAATTTTAGTATCCAATGCAGTTACATCACCACCTAATTTTTCAATTTCAGCTTTCGCTGCTATTAATTCCGCTTTTTTAGCATCAATCGCAGTAATTAAACTGTCGCGTTGCAAATCTTTCTGAACGATAAGTACATCCTTCTGTTTGATTTCATCGTTTTGTTGGTAATTGAAGAATCCTTGTATCCCGTTAACTCCTAATAAAACAACTGCTAATACAACAATCCATACTTTATTGCTGCTCTTTTTTTCTTTCACTTGATTTTTTTCCTGACTCATAAAAGGTTAGTTTTGAAAAGTTCGATTGTAAAAATACCAAATCTTAGATAATATCCAACTGCTAAGACGAATTTTAGTAGGCTTCGAATCTTCTTTAATTAGGTTGTTGAACAGTATTTCCTTATTAATTAGAATAGTAAACATGGCATTATTTGATAAGCATTTTTGGGATAATCGTTACAAAACCAATGATATAGGCTGGGATTTAGGGGCTGTGTCTCCACCCATTCAAACCTACATCGAAACACTTACAGACACCTCTTTAAAAATCTTAATTCCTGGTGGTGGAAACAGCTACGAATTGGAATTTTTAATTGAAAAGGGATTTAAACAGTCGTTTGTATTGGACATTTCGCCCTTACCTTTGGCAAATATTGCGAAACGAAACCCGACTATACCAACGCAGCAGTTATTATGCGGCGATTTTTTTGAGCACGAGGGTTTGTACGACATCATTATTGAACAAACATTTTTTTGTGCACTTGACCCAACCTTGCGCCAATTGTATGTAAAACAAATGCATCGATTGTTAAAACCAGGCGGTAAGTTGGTTGGTCTTTTGTTTGACGCACCCTTAAATGATGATAATCCGCCATTTGGTGGCAATGCCGAAGTGTACAAGCTGTTGTTTGCTGATTTATTCGAAATCAGTAAAATGGAGCCTTGTTCCAACTCAATTCAGCCGCGAATGGGTAGAGAGCTTTTCATTGAATTTATTGCACGCTAACACATAGTGGAAAGTTGCACTCGTATTAATTGATTGCCGTTGTTGGTGTTTCCGCAAGCTGAAATATTGTTTTAATGATTTGATAACAACGCGGAGCACCCACAACCGCGCCCAAGTTGCTTAAGTAAACGACATTGGATTATGAATTTCAAAATTCTAGTTTTAACTTTGAATACATTCTCTAATAGAATCTTTATTACTACCAAACGATATGAACATTACAATCCCTAAAATACATCATTCTGATTCTAATAACTTTTTCCTTATTGCTGGTCCATGTGTGGTTGAAGGCCGTGATATTTGTTTTGAAATTGCAGAACGATTAATCACCATTACAGATAAATATAAAATACCACTTGTCTTTAAAGGGTCTTACCGTAAAGCCAATCGCACAAAAGGTGATTCATTTACAGGTATTGGTGATGAAAAGGCTTTGAAAATATTAGAAGAAATTGGTAAACATTTTTCGATACCAACAATTACGGATATTCACGAATCACACGAAGCGGCAATGGCAGCAGCGTATGTAGATGTATTACAAATTCCTGCGTTTCTTTGTCGCCAAACAGACTTGTTAATTGCTGCAGCAGAAACAGGTAAAGTTGTAAGTGTTAAAAAAGGACAATTCTTATCCGGACAATCCATGCAATTTGCCGTTGAAAAAATTAAAGCAGCAGGTAATAACAATGTGATGTTAACCGATAGAGGAAATTCGTTTGGTTACAGCGACCTTGTTGTGGATTATAGGAATATTGTTGAAATGAAAGCGTTTAATGTTCCTGTTGTAATGGACTGTACACATTCACTTCAACAACCCAATCAAAGTTCAGGAGTTACTGGTGGTAAGCCTGCAATGATCGAAACCATTGCTAAAGCGGCCATTGCAGTAGGAGCGGATGGTTTGTTTATGGAGACACACCCAAATCCATCTAAGGCTTTATCAGATGGCGCAAACATGATTGCACTAGATAATATCGAAGAGGTGTTGGCGCGTTTGGTACGTATTAGAGAAGCTATTTTATAACAAGCGGAACGGTTAAGGCTGAACGACTAATGCGAAAGGCTTAATGCTAAAAGCTTATGCATTAAAAAAGCTGAAGTGATAGATTAACTCTTTCGCTGCAGCTTTTTAGCGTTAAGCCTTCGCCCTTTTTTAAAAACGTAACTTAAAATTCTCCTTCGCTTGGCCGGTGTTAAAATACAACAAACCTACTTGCCAAAGGTCTACACTTGCAGTTACTTCTTTTTTACTGCTTACGGCCTTCCATGCTTTTGTCATTTCATACGACCAATAAATATCGTCCATGATGATTAAACCTTTCCACGATACACATTTCATAATGCGTTCGACATATCGAATGGTTGGTCTGTATTTGTGATTGGCATCGATGTAGGCAACATCAATGTGTGGATGTTTTTCTAAAAAAGGTACTAATGTTTCGTCGATATTGCCTTCTATAATTTCAATGTTTGTGATGTTTTCCGAAGCAAATAATTCTTTTGCTTGTTGAATAAGTGTTGGGTTTGCTTCGAAGGTATATACAGTAGCATCGGGGCACGTGAGCGCAATATATGCCGTTGTAATGCCAAAGCTAGTGCCCAACTCGACTATAATTTTAGGTTTGCGTTCGGCGATTAAACGACACAGAAGTTTTCTCCAAGGCAATTGTTTGATTGATCCTTTGGCTAATTTATGTATTGGTAGCAGGATGTTGCTTTGTATACTTGTGCCTGCGCCCGGATTTTTATTTGTTATTAAATGATGGTCGTTGATGAGTTCAAAATAATAATGCTCGATATTTTCATAATAAGGCGTTTCATGATTTTGAATAATGTTGGTATATAGATCGTACACAAAGGGCGAGTGCAGTCCATGCTCGTTGCCACCAATGATGTAATGTTTTAAAAATTCGTAAAGACGGTATATTAATGTTAAAATTTTCAAATTTTCATTAGTTCAATTTAAAAGGGGCAATCAACATAAATTCAGGAATGATTGCCAAAAATTGTTTGCCATCAACAATACGCTCCATTAAATACGTGCCACGCATTTTGCCCATTTCGGTTTGTAAATTACAGCCCGACACATATTCATGTATTTGACCAGGCTCCAATGTGGGCTGTTGTCCAACCACACCTTCACCCTCAACTTCTCGAATAATACCATTCGCATCATAAATAAACCAATGCCTACGAAGAAGACGTACTGTTTGATCGCTTTTATTTTCAATCAATATACGGTAGGTAAAAACAAAATGCGCCTGCATCGGACTAGAATACTCCTGCTGGTAATTTGTTTCAACGCTTATGCTTACGCCTTCTGTAATTTGATATGTCATTATAAAAGAATGATTGTTGGATTGTCACTAGTTTAATCGATAATACTTAAATTTACTCAATAGTTTTCTAAATAACCACATCAAATCTGAATTATGTCTGTTTATATTAAAATTGATGATGCTTGGGAAAATAAAATTCAAAAAGAATTTACTGAACCGTATTTTGACAATTTGATAAAATTTGTGATAAAGCAATATAAAACGCGTTTGGTTTATCCAATGTGGAAAGATGTTTTTAAGGCTTTTGATATGTGTTTGTTTGATGCTGTACGTGTTGTCATTATTGGACAGGATCCCTATCACGGTGTTGAGCAAGCCAATGGATTGTGTTTTTCGGTGAATGATGGTATCAAACAACCGCCGTCTTTGAAAAATATATTTAAAGAACTTGAATCCGATTTAGGTATACCCGCACCGATATCGGGAAATTTAGAACGTTGGGCTAAACAAGGTGTGTTGATGCTAAATGCGACATTAACTGTTGAAGCAGAAACTCCAGGATCACACCAACAGAAAGGTTGGGAAACATTTACCGATGCAGTGATAAAAAAAATATCCGACGAAAAAGAACAGGTTGTTTTTATTTTGTGGGGTGCGTATGCACAGAAGAAAGGACAAATAATTGATGCTACGAAACATTGTATCTTAACATCTCCGCATCCATCGCCGTTTTCAGCTTATACGGGTTTTTTCGGTAACAAACATTTTAGTAAAACCAATTCGTATTTAAAATCAATCGGATTGAAAGAAATTGAATGGTGATTTTAGTTTGATAATATCGTTGAGAGTATTGTCGATACTTCATTCGATTTGGAATAGACCATCAGATGGCCACCTCCATCTACAATATAATTTGTCGAGCTATTTTTAGTTGGAAAGATGTGGTCCTTATTTCCATGAATTTGAATTACATCAGCAATTGCTTGTTTTTGTTTCCAATTTAAAATTTTTGTTATTGCCCATTTAAAAAAAACAAGATCAATTTCTTTCGCAATTTGATGTATCAATGCTTTTTCTTTTATTGACTTAGCCCCCATCAACCAATATAATATTTTGTTTTTCTTTTTTAAATATTTTTCAGAGACGAGAAGGTGCACGTTGAAATATTTCAGCGGTTTGAAGTACCACGGAAATTCATCGATTGTAGCCACACTTGAAATTATAATTACTTTTTCGGGCGAAACAATTTTCGACAACTCTGTGGCAATCATCCCTCCAAAGGATAATCCTATTATAGAAAAAGGTTCACTCGTATTGATACTGGTACACAATCTCCCTGCATAGCTTTCTATAGCTTCATCTTTCTCTGGGATAATCCATTCTATGTGAACGATATTGTAGGTTGTAGGTAAATTTATTTTTTTGAATACGCGCTTATCTGCACCTAAACCACTTATAAAGTAGAGCGTCATTGTATTCAAAATAATTCATTTGTCTTTTGACTGAAGGTCTTCAACGACTCTTTTGATTTTCGTTGTACATAAGGTTTTAAAATACCTAGGAATATGAATATGTTGCTTGTGCTGCCTAATGCTTGCTTTGCCCAAATACGCAAATCAAATGTGTCTGTATGACGAATTATTTTTCCGTCTTTAAATTCAAAGGCTCCAACAACATTATTTACGACTTTTCTATTTGTTTTTGAAAAAATGTAGCGGGCTGTCCAATGTGCTGTTCCCGTGTCTGCATCTGCAGCAATATTGCTATAGTCTATTTCTAAGGTTGCACCTCTGAGCATGAGCATACGCCACATATTCTTTGCATCTATTCCTGTTAATGTTCCGAATGCGGGGTCTGTAAAAACAATATTATCATGATAACATGAAATCATTCCTTCAGCATCCTTATTTTTTAAGGAATGATAAAAGTGTTCTAATAATTCTTGATGTAGCATAATTGTAAAAGTTTACGGATAACAATATAAACTGAAAATTGTTAAAATGAGGACTTATTGTATTGAATGAATCAAAATTAACGAATATGTATTCTTTAGTTTACGAAAAAAAATCAATTAAGCTTCAAACATCCAAAAAAACTGAACAATAAAACAGAAAATTATTTTATTGAACTACAAAAAAGCCGTACTTGTAGATTGTATATACATTTTTGAAATGTTTTATTACTTCAAAACAATAAAAAAAATCATTGTTGTCCGACAAAAAAATAATTTACAAAAGAGAGCCTTTGTTATAAAAACATTGGCTCTCTTTTTTTACCTTGATTTTGCAGAATTAAGGCT
>JAYTLG010000358.1:0-4066 GCA_043729555.1 Cytophaga sp. | reverse complement strand
CGCAAGGAATTTTCCGAATGCTTTATCTCCGCCCGGAAATTGAGGTGGAGTAGTGACATGTATACTGTCTGTTGCTTCATATACGAATGCATTTGTTTGTTTATTGAATGCGATACGAACTATTTTTTTTGATCGGACAATTGTACCATTGCTCTTAGCCGGAATCCATCGGGGAGATTTGTTTATAATATCTAATGCTGATTGGTCAAGGGAAGGGGACAGCTCTCTTCCACGCACAAGCATTATGTGCGAAAGTGTTCCGTCTTTTTCTACAATGAACATAACATATGTAAATCCTTCAATCCCCTTTGTACGGGCATCTTCGGGGTACTGTAAATTTTTACGAATGAATGAAGAAAGTGCTGTATCGCCACCGGGAAATGAAGCATCTTGTTCGCAATAGATGTAAACGCGTATGCTATCAGGAACAGTATTTGCGGTGAGGAGATCTATTTCATTAGGTATATAATCTGTATCGCTATGAGTGAAGCGTGGGTCTGGTGCATCTTCTTGTGCTTGAGTACGAAATAAGATTCCCGTTAAAAAGAATAGTAGAAAGGAAATTCGCATGGTGTGTTATACTTGAAATGTACTATTATTTTTTTCCTTTGTCTGAACCATTGATTAAGCTGATTCAATAGGATGAAAATGATATTGAAGATATGTAAAGTTTATTATAATAAACAACTCCATCAGATTTATCATTTACATCTGTTGAATCAGCGGTTCAGACAAGCTAGGTGCTGTCTCGGCTTGTAGTTAGTGGCGGTAATTTTTTGTCTGAACTATGATTCGTTTGATTTATTTGATTGTTATGATGAAAATACAATCTAAGTAGAAAGTTAATTAAATCATCTGCGGTATTTTCATACGAATCATTTTAATCAAAAGAATCATAGTTCAGACAATTTTGGCCGCTGGCGCAACAATGGGTTGGGGCGTGGTTGGGGTAGAGTGGGGAAGTCAATATGGGTGAAATGGGTTGAGTGGTGGTTAGGTTAGATTGGGAACGCCAACATGGGTGGGGAAAAAGTCCTCTGAAGATCGTATTGTTGATTTAATGCAATATTCGGAGGTCTTTTTTATATGAACTACAGTGGCCCTCAATATGTTATATGGTATGCCACAGGCTACGGTGAGAAGGTAATGCTAAAAAGTATAATGCATTCTTCCTGTCCATTCCTCAATAACGTCTATTTGTTGATCTGTATATTCACAATTTCTAATGCCAGAGATCTGCGAAAGTTCGGTGTCGACTATTTCAATTGTTAATTGTCGTACAAATACTCCGTTTACTAATTTTTGCATACTCCAGATAGCACTTTCACCACATAAACACGCATCAAGATAACTAAATACACAATGTTTCATCTCTAGAGATTCGGTATATAAATCGTGCCCCGTTGTTATTTGTTTAAATAAATATCTATTTTCTTCGAACAAAAACTCTACCTCTAGCATACCACTTCCTTTCCATTTTTTATTTTTAGATGCTTCACATTTTTCAAAATCCAAATGTGTGTTCCAATGAATAATATCCAAACAGATGGATTGTGCGGTTTGTTTTTTGAGGTTATACGATGTGTTGACTTGGTATTTTACATATATTAAATAATCTATAAATTCTTCAAACGTTATATCAGACAATAACTCCTCATCAATCATCTTATGTGCCATAACAAAGGCGTCGCACCAAAAATAAATTTCCCGAATAAAGTCCTCAAGGTGGTGTACAAATATTCTATTGCATTCTAAAAAATATTCTAGTAAATCTTCTATAAATTCTTCTGTATGGGTGGCGTGCATTAATTTAACAGCTACAAGCGTACGAGTTGTGTGTTGGTTTTGAAATGTAAATGTTGGTAATTTAAATAGAACTATATAAGATTCCTTTTTAGAAATCGGAAAGGGTAGAAGCGGATAGGTGCTCATATTATTTCCCTGTAAAATGTACATCAATAAATCAATCTCTATTACCGTTAATGTAAATAAATGATCTGTTAAAAAATGTGGGTTTTCATATTTAACAAAAAGTATTTCAAATACCTGATGTAGCGTATCTGTCGTTACGCCATTTTTAATAATATCTACAGCCTTTTCAAAAGAACGTACTTGCATGCCCGGATATTTGCTATAAATAAGTGCAAGCAACAATATAGATTCAGCCAATTCTGCCGAATCGATAGGTATAAAAACAGGTCCAAAAAATATTTTTTTGTAAAAATGAAAACTTAACTCGTATTCATAAATAGATTGAACTTTGTAAAGCTTATTCGATTCTAAGATATTGAATAGCGCAGTAACTGTATGCCTAAACAGACTTGGGTTTTTATGATAATTTTCATTTAAAAAATCCAGCCATTTAGACAACCTCAATTGGGCTTCCAAGTCAACATAGACTAGATCTTCCACCAATAATTGAAATGTATCATTGTTACATACCAACGAACGTGTTTCGGTTAGTATGTTGTTGATTTTATATTTTGTCGCCAACATATAAAATCAATAAAAGAACCATAAAAAACGCGTGCCATGAATATCTGTAAATTTTATGACGACTTTGTAAGTATGTATGGGCATTCCAATTTTAACTATGTCAACACGATCATACAAATCATAAATCCATGAATAATATTGTGTTATTATTTCCATCTGCGCTATTTTATTTAAATTCAATTGTAGAAATAGCGAATCGTTTTTTATAACAGCTTTGCCATAATAGCATGTAGTTATAAAAGATGAGTCATTAAATTGGGAATGGGAATCGAGTTCAATAGTGGTTTGCCCAATAGCTGTAAGCGGTATGGATAGGAGAAGGAGGCTACGTTTCATATAGGTTTAGCTTAAAATTTAGTTAATCTATATTACTCCTACCTCAGTTAAGAAGTAGTTATATTCGGGTATTGAAAAAGTATTTTAGTAGAATTATGAAGCAGTTTTTTTTAAGTTTAATTTAAAAAATTATTTTACAATAACAAAATTTTCGAATGGTTATTTGGGTCTTATATATTGTTGTTGGGGTAATAACTTAGCATTCCTTTTGTCTGAACGGTGAATCGTTCGATTTGTATGATTGTTATGATGTAATTAGCAATTGAAAGCATATTTTTTTTATCAAGCAAAACATTTTAATCACAGTTCAGTCAGTTTTCTACAAAAGTCCCCCATTCCACTATTTAAATTGCTTAAAATTACAATAATGACTATTTTTACTATGTAGCCACTTCTAAATATGTTTTAAATAAATTCCATATATTGAAATTTAAACAATTTATTATAAAAGACGTTAATGAAAATATCCTCCATTGACAATATGCTCATTGTTTGACTGAACAATAGATTTTACTAAATAAAAAAGCCATGTATACTACGTTTCATTTAACATCTGCACAAGATATAAACGCTGACATTTTAGATGCTATTAAAGCAACCTATAAATCTAGGCCGATTACAATTATTGTTGAAGAAGATGAAGAACATGTTGAACTTTCTTCAAATATGAAAAACGTTTTAGAAGAACGAATGAATGAAGATGAAGAAACGTACCTAAGTGGTAAGGATTCAATAAAACAACTTATTGAAAAATATGGCTTATAGGATCATTGTTTCACCTCGTGCTCAAAAAGAAATTGAACATGCAATTGATTACTACGCATTATACAGTACCAATACGCCTAAAAAATTCATTCAGTCTTTAGCAAATGCCTACATTACGCTACAAAACAATCCATTTTTTAAACTACAATACAAAAATTGCAGAGCTATAAAAATAAACGCGTTCCCTTACTCACTTTACTTTGTAATTAATGAAGCTAATAATACGATAAGAATTATAGCTTGCTTTCATAACAAACGAAACCCAGACAATAGGCCGTAGGTTACTATAAGGCTATATGGTTTGACTTGCCTGAATCAGGTCTTTAGCGCAACTCGACTCGTGTCGTTTATTTTGTAGTCCGCCTTGGCGGATTGACTACATTCTGTATTTTATGTATGCAGTCAAAGACTGCAGAATGGTAGGCACCAGTCCCGCTGCGCTAAAGACTGCTGCCAGGTGGGCACCAGA
>JAYTLG010000357.1:0-6935 GCA_043729555.1 Cytophaga sp. | reverse complement strand
TGCTGTTGTTGCTACTTGATTGTTATCCTTAAACCATTTGTACGAAGTGCCAGTCGTTGTACTTAATACAATTGGGTTACTCGTACAAAGGTTTGTTGTAGAAGAAGTGATGGTTGCAGTTGGCGCGGCACTTACTGTTACTGTATTTGTACCTGATGTTCCTGTTAAGCCTGCACCGTCGGTAGCGATTGCTTTGATAGATAAAGTTGCTGCAGATATAGGTGTGTATGTAATTGAATATGGAGAACTGTTGTCAGATCCAAGCGATGTTGTTCCATTAAAGAACTCTACTTTAGATACAGAAACATCATCTGTTGCTGTTGCAGTTAGTGTAATGGCCGTTCCCACACAAGCTGTAGACCCATTGGTTGGTGCAGTTAATGTTACAGTTGGTGGTTGATTAACAGGCTGTGTTCCGCAACCGCATTGCGTCGGACTATCTAATGTTGCACCCGATCCACAAGTTGTATTTGTTACTAAATTTTGAACATTAGCAGCAGAAGTAATTGTTAATGAGTAGGGTGGTGTAAAGGATGTTCCGCTGCCAGATTTTCCACCACTTGTATTTGTGAAAATATTGTTTTTTTCTGTTACAGCGGTGAAATCATTATTGAATAAATCAATTGGGTTTTTAACATTTATGAATACATTACTTTCAATGAATAAATCCGCTTTGTAGCCCGCACGTATACAGCTGCTAGAAACAGTGCTGTTGAATAAATTGTTAGCTAAATGAATTTTTCCAAATCGTACACGAGGCATTCGTTCTACGCAACCTTGTGCCCACCAGCAGTATTGAAATGTGATGCGCAATTTTCCTGCATCACCTGTTGCCCCATCAGAACTTCCAATTAAATTTGTATATCGGTGATCGTTTGAACCCCCAGAACCACCTGCTTTGGGCGGTTTGTTGTAACTAAATTTACACCAGGTAATAGAAATGTAATCCGACATATTTTTGACGTCAAAGTTTCCATCCATACCATCTTGAAAATCACAATGGTCAACCCAAAAATTCTGACAGTCGTCTATCGTTAAGTTGTCATTTCCATCTGTATCATAAGCGGCAGGACCTTCAAAGGTTATGTTTCGCATGATGAAATTTGTAGAGCGTTTTATATATAAGATGCCAGAGCCACTTGATGTCATATCAACGGATATAAGCCTTGAGCCTGCTAAACCAATAATTGTTTTTCCATCGGTATCTTGTATGGTGATACGACCATTTGCTGGAAAGGTAATAGTGCCTGATATATGAACTACTTTTACAGTTTCAGTTGTAAGTGCAGTTTTTAATGCAGCATAGGTACTCACTACTGTAGGTGTGGCACTACCGCCACCAGTTACGCCACCATTTTGTGTAGCCCAACCAACAACTGCGCATTGATCTTGTGCAGAGCTAATTATTGCTGTTAAAAAAGCAATAGTAAATACAATTAGTTTTGTCGCCTGTTTCATGTTATGAATGATTTATTGTCCCGTTAGTTCATTTAAAAAGAACTAAATCTTATAACATATACATATCGATTACGTATTGGTAACGTTTTTGGGAAATTTTTTTTAAAAAGAGACTTGAATTGATTTTGGGATGGATTCTAACTAAAAAAAAGAGCCTCGTTTAACGTAAATGAGGCTCTTTGAATGTGTATATAAAAAATGAATTTTAGGTATTGATAGGTTATTACCAGCCTTTTCTTTTCTTCAACTCTGTAATATGCGCCAAATGATGATTGCTATGCCATGCGTACATACCAATATATTCATCTATTTTAAAAGGAGTAGCGTGTTCGGGATGTTTGAATTCGCGTATCAATTCGGCTTCCGTCAATGAATCCAATAGTGCAGTCCATCGAGTATGTAAACCATCTAAAATATGCAGACTAAATTCAATTGCCATCTTGCTATCTACCAATTCTGCCCAGCGGTCTTCCCAATATGGTTTGATGGTTGGGTTCTCTTCGGTTAATGCCAACTTAAAACGAATGAAACTATTCATGTGGCTATCCGCACAATGATGAATCACTTGTCGTATTGTCCATCCATCCGGACGATACGTCGTATCCAGCTGTGCTTGGGTCAATGGTTCAACTGCCTCTCGCAAGCGTTGTGGAAATAAGTGAATGTCTGAAATAAAAGCCACCAATTGTTCTTTCGATGGCGCAACAGTTTTTTTGTATTCCCCAATCGGGAATTTAAGTGTGTGTAGTTCTGATTCGCTCATGATGAAAAAGTTTTATGTTTTACGTATTAAGTTTTAAGAATAGAAAAGGGATTTTAAATCTATTGTTTTAATCAACATTCTCAGTATCTCAACAACGCACAAAATGAACCTTCGAAGTAATCCTGTCTATCGTGACCATCCTTTAATCGTTTACTTGCACTGTCTCAATCAACTGCTTCTACTTAAAATTTATTCTTTATTTACACCCCACAATCTCAACAACCCTCAAAATGAACCACCGAAGAAATCATGCCTATCTTGAACATCCTTTAATCGTGCCGTAATCCTGTCTATCGTGACCATCCTTTAATCGTGTTCTAATCGTGTATTATTCCGCTTCAATCAACTGCTTGTAATCCTCAATAGCACTATAGATACCGTAAGCGGTATGTATTTTTCCTTTATCCGAATTCAGATAAACCTCTTCTTCGGCGTGTGTTAAAAATCCTGTTTCCACAAGTACTGCCGGCATGGTTGTTTTCCATAGTACTAAAAATCCTGCTTGCTTTACTCCACGACTGTGACGCAGATTGTATGTTTTAAATTCCTCTTCAATATTGCCAGCCAAAATCATGCTGTTGGTTAAGTTAGCACTTTGATACAACGAAAACATAATATAAGATTCAGGCTTGTTGGGGTCGAAGCCATCATAATTGCTTTGTTGGTTGCTCTCCATTAAAATAGAAGAGTTCTCGCGTTGTGCAACGGATAAATTAGATTCGGATTTATGTAAACCCATGCAATAGGTTTCGGTGCCTGAAGTTTCAGTAGCGCCAGCATTTACGTGAATGGAAATAAATAAATCGGCAGCTATTTTATTGGCGATTGATGCACGGTCGTGCAATTCAATAAATCGATCGTCTTTACGCGTGTACGTAACTTCTACATCCGGCATATTCGCGCGAAGGTACTCGCCTAATTGCAAAGCAATCGCTAATGTGATATCCTTTTCTTTGGATGTTTTTCCGTTGCAGCCAGGGTCTTTGCCACCATGTCCTGCATCAATAACAATGCGTTTTAGCTTTACAGATTTTGTATTTTTAATATCGAACGATAAAAAAAACAAACAAATAAATACAATGAATGCGACAGATTTAGAAATCATATTTATTTTTTACAAGCTTCCGTTAATGCTGCTTTTGTAAATGAGTCAGATGTGAAATCCCCAACAATGTTGCCTTCATTCAATACTACAATCCTAGGAGGAGAAGGAGCCTTATCTAACAAACGGAAGAATTTACCAGCGTCGATAAATGCATATGGGAATTCCCCACCTGCAAATTTAAAGAACGCATCTTTTTTATTTTCTTCACCCCAAAATAAGATATAGATAGGAGGGAGTTTCGATGCCTTATTTAATTCAACCAATTCTTTTGCTTTTTCCATGCAATGGTCGCAATCAACATTAAATAAACAGACAATTTTTTTGCCTGCGTCTAAATTTGTGATGGCACCACCACTAAATGCCATATAGGGTGCAAAGATGGAAGTTGTTTTAGGCGTTGCAGGAACAATAGGTTCTTTTTGTACCGTTTTTACGGGTAAAGGGGGCGTTACATCTGTCTTTGATATCGGATTTTTCCTTGTGTCAGCGCCTTTTTCAGGAGTAGTTGTGACTGTTGGTGGCGAATAAATCATTTCTGGACCTGTAGTGTCAATTTCTATAATCGGTTCAATGATGGTTGTTACTGGTGTAACGCTTGTATTTCCTGCATCGCAACCACATTCGGGTTTGTATTTCCAGAAGATCACTGCAAAGCATGCTACTAAAATAACGATTGGATAACGGTGTTTGTGTTGTTTTGTGTTTACAAAATTTGCAAAGATATATGCTAAAAAACCTAAGGTAATCGCATTTTTAATTAACGCTTGCAACGGTGTCATTGGTATTAATTGACCCATGCAGCCACAGTTGCCGCTATTGCCTTGTGTAATGATTTGATAACTTAGGTGTATACAGAATGCAACAAGCATCAAGGCTGTTGCAGGTAAGATGAATTTTTTAAAGTAATGATTTTGAAGAAATGCTATACCTAAAAAGAATTCGATGGATATAATAAATCGAGCTAAGATAGGAGCGAAGCACCAATTCGTAATACCTTGATCGACTAATTGTTTTTCAAAGGCTTCAATCGGAATTAATTTTGTGTAGGCAGAAAAGATAAAAAGAACGGCTACAAGAATTCTAAATATTAAAACAATTTCTTTGTTGTATTTTTTCATACGTGTCTTAAAAGAATTTAACGTGTTGAATAAAATTACTCTATGGATAATGGTTGGCCAGAATACAAATCTAATATCGCATTTTTAAAGATGAAATCATATTTTGCCATCAGTAAATCAGACTGTGATTGATTTAAGCGTGTTTTTAACTGACTTAATTCAATGGAGTTTATTATTCCATTGTCGTAGCGTTTTTCAGCATTGCGATACGATTCTTCTGTTGCCGTATACGATTCGTTTAGTGCAACCAACTTTGTTTGACTCCCAGATGCTTGGTAATAGGCAGAATAAATGGTGCGTTGTAACGAGACTTTCGCAATGTTATAATCCAAATCTACTTGATCCATTTCAATCTCATTTTTATGGACTAGCGTTCGCGTTTGCAACCCATTGAGTATGGGGATCGACAATGTTAATCCAATAAATTTATTGTAGTTGTGATTCAATTGCGAATTAAATGCTTCTTGTTCCACAATACTCGATGTTACGTCCGTATAAACAGGAATATTGCCAGGCGTGGTATAACCAATTTGCTGAGTTGTGGTACTTTTTCCTGTTACAATCTTTCCAGATGTTGAATAATAAGTGGTTAAGGCGCCGTTTAAGGTAAGTTTCGGGTAGTATCGACCTTTAGATGCGTAGTAGGTGCGTGCTACACTTTCTTTTCTGTATTCAATACTTTTCAATCTGGGAATTTGTTCTACAACACGATTCATCACATCTTCTGGATTGTTGTAGCTCATTGTGGAAGCAGATGCTGTCTCGGGTTTTTGAATTCGAATTGCTAATGGATCGGGTAATTGTAGTAATAGACCTAAATTTAAATACGATAAACGTAAATCATTTTCAGCTTGTATTGCAGCTGCTTCTTCTTGTTTCCACTGTGCATATACATCTAAGGCTGCACTATTGGTAACTACTCCAGATGTTTTTAACGCTAAGGTTCTATCATAAACCCCCTTCGTAGTTTCGGCTTGACGAATACTATTTCCAACACGTTCTTCGTTTAATAATATGGATACATAGGCTTGAACAATAGAAATGCGTAGATCTAGTCTGTATTGGTCAATATCTTGTTGTATCGAAAGTACTTGGTTCTTAGTTTGTTTTAATGTGTTATGAAGTAACATACCATTGAATAAAACCATACTTGCATTTAGTGACAAGTTATTTGAACGTACTTCTTGATTGATGTACACGTTGGTAAAGGGGTCAATGTTTCTACCCAAATTGTGGTTTTCATTGACGTTACCAGTGACTGTTGGTAAAAATGCACCCTTTGCTGCCAGTACATTTTGTTCGCTAGTTAATTGTGTGTTTTTAATGCGTTCAAGTTCGTAGTTGTTTGCATCGGCATAATCAATACATTGTTGCAGCGTCCATGCATCCTGTGCACTGCTTGCAAAACAATAAAAAATTAGGGTAATAAAGAGTAGCTTCTTCATATGAAGATGAGTAGATATTAATGAACAATAGTATATTTAAATCGATGAACTTGAATTAAAACAAATTCCATTAAATTTAGTTTCTTTTGTTGATAATGTAAACTATCTAGGCTAGTTTGGGGTTACATTTGTGCAGATTATTAATTCATGATACAATTAAAGGATATAAATAAGTCGTATACTACAGGCAGCAATACCATGCATGTGCTCAAGGGTATAGACTTAACGATAAATGAGGGTGAATTCGTATCCATCATGGGATCTTCTGGTTCTGGAAAATCTACGTTGTTGAACATTTTAGGTATTTTAGATGACTATGATCGCGGAGAATATTGGTTAAATGGCACCTTGATTAAAAATTTATCTGAAACAAAAGCCGCTTTTTATCGCAATAAATTTTTAGGTTTTGTATTTCAGTCATTTAACTTGTTGGCATTTAAAAGCGCCGTTGAAAATGTAGCTCTTCCCTTGTATTATCAAGGTGTTGCACGCAAAGAACGTTTGGCCATTGCACTTGATTATTTGGATCGTGTCGGTTTGAAAGATTGGGCAGAGCACATGCCAAATCAATTATCTGGCGGACAAAAACAACGTGTTGCCATTGCACGCGCATTGGTTTCAAAACCAAAAGTAATATTAGCAGATGAACCAACAGGGGCATTGGATACACAGACTTCGTATGATGTAATGGCGATGTTGAAGGAAATAAATGCATTGGGTATTACGGTGATTATTGTAACACACGAGCACGACATTGCAGAAAAGACAGATCGCATCATTCGTTTGAAAGATGGGATTATGGAGTAGGGATATAAATTTGGGTGTGAATTGTAGGGGCGTGTTGCATACGCGCTTGAATTGCATCCGTTAGCATTCCAATACGCCCCTACAGGAACGTTCGTTCATTTAATAATTCGTAGGTTAAGAATGGTTTGTGTTTAACATTTAGAAAAAAAACAATTGGGTTGCACCAATAAAATAATGCAATAAAAAAAATATGTTTGATTTAGATAAATGGCAAGAAATATTTAACACCATTAAGAAGC